>JALSJF010000105.1 GCA_026989505.1 Cyclobacteriaceae bacterium | reverse complement strand
AACGACTTTTTGAGCTTTTTCACAAAAGAAAGGTCTTCCTTGTCCCGGTCGGCATTCCTGTCTTTAACCGCTGCTTCTTTCCGTAAAATCAGGTCGTCAACCGAAATGGCATTGATAACCAAATCTCCGATTTTTTTACGCATAGCCCTGGCAAAAGCAAACTTAAAATCTATAACGTCTAGTTTTTTCAATATTTCTATGCGTAACGGGGGCTCGCCAATGCCAATGATTTTAGGCACCATAAACATTTCTTTGTGTAAATCTTTGGCCGGTATCCCATAGCTTATGCAGGCTTTTAAAGCCCTTTCAGCATTTTCGGCAGTGGCATTAAGGTAAATATCCAGGTCGTTTGTTGCCCGGATATGCCCATATATCCCCATCGCATAACCACCAATCAGCAAATATTCTACCCTGAATTTATTCAGCTGATGGATAAAGCTGTTGAAATGTTCCGGAAAATGATGGTTAAAGGGCATTTTTATCATCAAGATAATAAATGTTTTTTTGCGGCTGATACTGATAAATATCTATGCCCGCCAACGCATAATTGATGGCTAAATGCCGGAAAAATACTTGTAACCGCTCTTCTTCCGAAACGCTTAAAGCCCAATCAACTTCTTTTTGCAGGGTATCTTCCCCTGGTTCGATATAAGCAATTTTGCGCGTGTTCATTCTGCTATCCGGTTATACTAAGGCACAACTTTTGCCAACAATATACCATAGTTAGGTTAACCCGAATTATTCTTATTCATGAAAATTCTATGGATTTTCCGGGTTAAGCGGGTATTCCTCCTGTTTCAACACCCGCAGTTCCCCGGCCGCAGGAAAGCAGTTGCTGCGGTAAAAGAAAGTCACTACAAGGAAGGCTTCCTGTGTGAGGATGGTGTGGCAACCTCCAGGAAAATAACAAGAAAAGGAATAAGAAGTGCAATGCTGACTAAGCAGAAACCTTATCGTCCGCCTTTCTTTCCAGCCAGAAGTTATTAAATCCTTCGCCCACCACAATGCCTATTTCCTGGCTTTGCAGTAGCTCCAGGATAGCCAGAAAATTAAAAATTACCACAATCTTGCTGTTGTCCTCGGTCATCAGGTCAAGAAACGACACCTTTTTTGTCCGGTTAAGCCGGGCCAGTAGTTTTTCCTTCTGGCCTTCAATAGTATAAGGATAGGGAATAACCTGGTGTACCGGTTTGTTTTGTTCATCCGCAAACCGTTGCAGGACCCGTTCATATACCCGCAACAGTTTGTACAGGTCGAGGTCTTGCATTTCGGCTTCTACTCCGGTGCCTGCCGACAGGGTTTTCAGTTCTTTGAGAATATTGCCCCGCGGAACTTTCTGCTGCCGTTCATCGGCCATCCTGCCCAACTCCTCCACTACCGACTTATACTTTTTATACTCCAGCAAATGTTTAACCAGTTCCTCACGGGGATCAATTTCGTTGCCTTCTTCATCAAGTTGCGGTCGCGGCAATAACATTTTTGATTTAATCCGCATCAATGAGGCCGCCACCAGGATAAACTCGCTGGCCACTTCAATGTTCATTTGCTCCAATTGGCCGAGGTAGGATAAAAAGTCATCGGTAATTTTCGCAATCGGGATGTCATAGATATCCAGTTCGTCCCGTTCAATAAAGAACAGCAGTAAGTCAAAAGGGCCTTCAAACAGGGGTAGCTTTATTTCGAATGTCATCGGCTAACGAGGATCCTATGGGGAATTCCAGGGTCAAATATATCAGTAATTAGGGCTTTGTATAATTAATAGCGTGTAAAAAGTATTATTTTTGCCAAACATTTTATAAATCTGTATTTAAACACAGGCAAAATGCAAATTGAAGCGGGAGACCTTTTAGCAAATATTGCTACCCCGGAAGACCTTAAAAAGCTGGACAAAAGCCAGTTAACCCAACTTTCGCAGGAACTCAGACAATACATTATCGATACCGTATCGGTTTATGGCGGTCATTTTGCTTCCAGCCTCGGGGTGGTTGAGCTTACCGTAGCCTTGCACTATGTGTTTAATACGCCTTACGACCAATTGGTGTGGGATGTGGGCCACCAGGCGTATGGCCACAAAATACTTACCGGCCGCAGAGGCAGGTTTCATACCAACCGGGTTTATAAAGGCCTTTCCGGTTTCCCCAAGCGCAGCGAGAGCCAATACGATGCTTTTGGCGTGGGCCACTCGTCCACCTCTATTTCTGCCGCCCTCGGCATGGCCGTGGCCTCGCAACATAAAAACGAGGCCGACCGCCAGCATATTGCCGTAATTGGCGATGGCGCCATGACCGGGGGGCTGGCCTTTGAAGCCATGAACCATGCCGGGGTATCCAACACCAACCTGCTGATCATCCTGAACGACAATTGCATGTCGATAGACCCCAATGTGGGGGCTTTAAAAGATTACCTTACCGATATCACTACCTCGCACACGTATAATAAGATGAAAGATGAGGTGTGGAATATCCTCGGTAAAATCAGCAAATTTGGCCCCAGCGCCCGGGAGATCATCTCTAATTTCGAAACCAGTGTAAAAACCTTCCTGCTCAAGCAAAGTAACCTTTTCGAATCGCTTAACCTGCGTTATTTCGGCCCGGTTGACGGCCATGATGTGGACCACCTGGTGCATGTGCTGAATGATCTGAAGAACATTCCCGGCCCGAAACTATTACATTGCATAACTCAAAAAGGCAAAGGCTTTGAGCCGGCTGAACAAGAGCAAACAAAATGGCATGCCGCGCCCGGAAAATTCGACAAGGTTACCGGTGAGGTCCATAAAAAGGTGGTTGATAGCCCGCAACCGCCCAAATACCAGGATGTTTTTGGCTACACCTTGCTGGAACTGGCCGAAAAAAATGAAAAAATTATGGGCATAACCCCGGCCATGCCTTCGGGTTCATCAATGAATATCCTGATGCAGGCCATGCCCGACCGGGCATTTGATGTGGGCATTGCCGAACAACATGCGGTTACTTTTTCGGCCGGCCTGGCTACACAGGGGCTGATCCCTTTCTGCAATATTTACAGCACCTTTATGCAACGGGGCTACGACCAGGTAATCCATGATGTGTGCATCCAGAACCTGCCGGTTAATTTCTGCCTCGACCGGGCCGGGGTTGCCGGTGCCGATGGCCCCACCCACCATGGCGCCTACGATATCGCTTACATGCGCAGTATCCCCAACATGATTGTGGCCGCCCCTATGAACGAGGAAGAGTTGCGTAACCTGATGTACACAGCCTCGTTGCCACGTGAAACCACAGCCTTTACTATCCGCTATCCGCGAGGTGCCGGGGTAATGCCCGAATGGCGCACGCCCATGCAAGCCCTGGAAATAGGCAAGGGCAGGGTTGTGCGCGAGGGCACAGACCTGGCCATCCTGTCATTCGGCCATGTAGGCAATTATGCCCTGCAAGCAGCCGAAAAGCTAATGGCTGAAGGGATAAGCGCTGCCGTAGTTGATATGCGCTTCGCCAAACCCCTGGATGAGGCCTTACTGGCCAGGGTGTTTGCCAAATTCAGCAAGGTGATTACCCTGGAAGACGGCTGCCTGATGGGCGGCTTTGGCAGTGCTGTGGCAGAGTTTATGGCCGACCATGGCTACCCATGCACCCTTAAGC
>JALSJF010000104.1 GCA_026989505.1 Cyclobacteriaceae bacterium | reverse complement strand
ATATGGTTAACCACCTGGCACGCAAAAAATTTGATGAGTTTGTCAATATTTCGGTGGAGAAAGGGCATGAAATCAAGGAGTATTTTAATATGCTCCCCGATACCTCCGCCATTAAGCAGGAGTTTAAAAAGCTCACGGCCGATTATTTTGACATGCATAAGGTTAGCCACTGGCTAAAGAAAAACCTGCACATGGGCAGTATCGATGTGAACATCATGACCAAGGTGGATAAGGAGAATTACCTGAATGGTGAAAAGCTGCCGCCTGAGTTTAACGATGCCCATGCTGCCCTGCGTGGTTTTGCCGAGAGCGACCTGGAGTCATCGGTAATCTTATCGGCCGGCATGAGTCCCAGGCTTTATGGCTACATTGAGAATTTCGAAGATTTTTATCCCGATGCGCACGGCTACATCAAGAAAAAAATTGTGTTGAAAGTAAGCGATTACCGCTCGGCCCTGGTGCAGGGCAAATTTTTTGCCAAGAAGGGTTTATGGGTATCCGAATACCGGATTGAATCGGGCCTTAACTGTGGCGGTCATGCTTTTGCCACCGATGGCTTTTTGATGGGGCCTATCCTGGCCGAATTCAGGGACAACCGCCAGGATCTGATTGCTTCGGTACATGAAATATTAGTCAGGGCCCTGGAGGAAAAAGGCCGCACCGTACCGAAAGAAAAATTGCCCCTAAAGGTATCGGCCCAGGGTGGGGTAGGCACGGCCGAGGAGCACCAGTTCCTGCTTGAGCATTACGGGGTTGATTCCGTAGGCTGGGGCACACCCTTTTTGCTCGTGCCGGAAGTAACCACCGTTGACGATAAAACGCGGCAGCAATTAATGCAGGCAAAGGAGAAAGACCTCTACCTGAGCAATATCTCACCCCTGGGGGTGCCCTTCAACAGCTTGCGGGGCAACAGCAAGGATGTGGAGAAGATGAACCTGGTGGCTAAAGGCCGCCCGGGGAGTTCCTGTCCGAAAAAATACCTGGTAGCTAACAAAGAGTACACCGAAAAAGCTATTTGCACGGCTTCGCGGCAGTACCAGCACCTGAAGCTGCAGGAGATAGAAGAAGAAATTGTCTTCCCGCAAGAGAAGCAGGCTGCTATGGATAAAGTAGTGGATAAATCCTGCATTTGTGTTGGCCTGGGTACCTCGGCTTTGCTGGTACATGGCCTGGATACCAAGACCGAAGGGCCGGGGGTATCAGTATGCCCGGGGCCCAATATGGCGTATTTCTCCAAACTCATGAGCCTGAAAGAAATAACCGACCATATTTATGGCCGTATTAACGTCATCACCCGCACCGACCGGCCGAATATGTTTATTAAGGAATTAACTATTTACCTGGAGTACCTGCATAATAAAATAGAGGAAGCCCGGGAGTCAATGTCGGCCCGGCAGGAAAAATACCTTGCGGCATTTGTCAGCAACCTGCACGATGGCATTACCTATTATCAGCGGTTATTTAGCGAAGCAAAAGATAAATTTAACGATACCCGCAACACCCTCCTGCATGAGCTTGAGGTTAGCCGCCAGGCACTGCAAAACCTGCATCAGCGGATAGAAAACCTGGCCCCCGTAGTGGCCTGAGTTAAAGGTGTTCGCTGATAATTTCTTCTAAGGAATGATGTTCGGCCTCGGCCTTAAAATTGCGTATCAGGCGATGCCGCAGGGTGGGGATGGCAATAGCTTGCACATCTTCGATATCGGGGCTGTATTTGCCATGCAATAAAGCATGGCACTTGGCCCCCAGGATAAGTGTTTGCGAACCGCGTGGGCCGGCCCCCCATTCTAAGTATTCGTTGGCCATTTTTGTGGCCTTGCCCGTGCCGGGGCGCATTTTTTGCACCAGGTCAACAGCATACTCCACCACATTATCGGTTACCGGGGTTTTGCGCACCAAATGCTGGAAAGAGATTATCTCCTCAGCATTTAAAACCTGTTTTAATTCCGGCCCGGTGTCGGCCGTAGTAGTTTTTACAATCTCAATTTCCTCGGCAAATTCGGGGTAATCCAGTTGAATATTAAACATAAAGCGGTCGAGCTGGGCTTCCGGCAGGGGGTAGGTGCCTTCCTGTTCAATAGGGTTTTGTGTGGCCAGCACAAAAAACGGCTTTTGCAACGGGTATTTTTTGCCCGCTATGGTTACCCCATACTCCTGCATCGATTCCAGCAGGGCCGCCTGGGTTTTGGGCGGGGTGCGGTTTATCTCATCGGCCAGGATAATGTTGGCAAAAATGGGGCCTTTGATAAACCTGAAATTACGTTCTTTATCCAGGGTTTCCGCCCCCAGGATATCCGAGGGCATTAAATCGGGGGTGAACTGTATCCGGCTGAAGGACAGGTCGAGTACCTGGGCCAGGGTTTGGATAAGCATTGTTTTGGCCAGCCCCGGCACCCCGATGAGCAAGGAATGCCCCTGGCAGAATACCGACATCAGCAGTTGTTCAATAGTTTCGTCCTGGCCAATAATTTTTTTGCCTATTTCATCTTTTAACGATGAATAAGCCCCGGCCAAGGCGTCTGCGGCTTCAACTTCTGAATTATACGTTTCCATACTGAACTCTTACTGCTGGATTTTATTACTTAACGTTCAAACAACTTACAGTGTTTAAACTCATCTTCAATGTAAATATACACCCTGTCGCGCGATTCTTTCACCCATTTCATTTCGGCTTTGGTTTTCTTAGCGTTCAGGGCGGCTTCCTGTATTTTTTGCCAGTCTTGCTTAAGGGTAGCCTGGTGGGGTGGGATTTTCGATTTATAGTAAATAATCCTTACCGCTTCCTGGCCGGTAGGCATACGGAAGGGGATAGGCGGGGTAACATCGCCAACCTCCATGGTATCCAGGGTGAAATACACCGTAGGGTCGAGTTGGTCCACAGAAATATAGGTGGAGCCATTATTATTCAGAAAAAAGCCACCACTGGGGGCCGACATCTTATCGTCAGAGAATTCCTTAGCCAGTTTTTCAAAATTTTCACCTTTGTTCACCACCAGGTCCCGGATACTGTCTAACTGATTAACGGTATATTCAATATCCAGATCAGAAGAACTGGGCGTAATCAGGATATGGCGGGTACGGAACTCATTGCCCCGCCTGGCCAGCACCTCAATCAGGTGAAAGCCGAAGTCCGTTTCTACCGGCTCGGATATTTCGCCTACTTTCAGCTTAAACACCGCAGCCTCATATTCAGGGGCCAACTGGCCGCGCTGGTACCAGCCGGGCAGTTCACCACCGGTACGGGCAGAGCCGGGGTCCATAGAATACATTTCGGCCATGGTGGCAAAGTCCGCCCCGTTAAGAATAGCATCCCTTATTTCGTTTAGTTGCGTTTCAACCTTTAGTTTCTGGTCTTTGCCTATCCGGGCAATCTTCACAATCTGGGCTACTTCCACTTCTTCAGAGAAGAAAGGCAGGCTGTCTTTGGGGATACGGCTGTAGAATTTCTTTACTTCGGCCGGGGTAATGGTAACCTCTTCGGAAATCTGGCTGCGCATTTTAGTGGCAATAAGTTGTTCTTTCATATCCTGCCGCATTTCAGCTTTTATCTGATCGATACTTTTACCATAATATTCCTCTAAGGCGGCCACATCGCCCCCAGCCTGGCTGATGAAATACTGCATACGGCTGCTCAATTCCGCATCTACCTGCAGGTCTGACACTTCAACAGAGTCCATTTCAGCTACGGCCAGCAACATTTTTTGGGTAATCAGCGACTGCAGGATTTTACATTTGGGGTTATCACCTATGAGTGCCCCCCGCGATGCCAGGTCAAGGTAGGCAAACTCTATATCCGATAAAAGGATAATGTAGTTATCTACTTTGGCAACAATTTTATCAATTACCGGCCCTTCGCTTTGCTGGCCCTGGCCCAACCGTGGCAGGGTTAAGGCCACGGTGAGGAACAAAATGGTTTTAATATATTTCAAATGCATTGGTTTCAACAGCCTTCTCATAAACTTCCTTCTCTAAATTTCGTGCCAGTTCTACTTTTCGCTTGTTAATTATGATGTCGATTATCTGGTCTTTCACTACTTCCAGGGGTGCAATATCGTCAGTTTTCTTGTATTCCCTGATCAACAAATAATATTTTGAGGTTTCATCATGTGATTCGGTGTATTTGGTGCGCTTGAGAAAATCAACCTTGTTGGGGATTTCTGCCAGGGGCGTGTTCTTAATGATATCGTCAAAGTTTATCCATACCGAATCCTCCAGCGAGTACATCAAGGCATAATTAAAGCAATAGGCTTTCAGGGCCTCCAGCTTTTCCTCCCGGGTAGTGAAGATAAGCCGTTTTATATCCAGTGTTTTGGGGGCATCTTTGGGCAGGCGGATAAACCGGCCTCTGATGATATTTTGCTTTAGCGGAAAATTGTCCTGGTTCTCCTGGTAGTAATTGGCTATTTCTTCATCGCTTACCTCTTTGTTGAGGTGCTGGTTGATATAATAGGCTTTATACTCGTAGGCAATGAGGCTGTAGCGGTAATCGAGGATTTTGCGCTGTATTTCTGCTTCATCAAAATCTATGCGGGCCGAGGCCTCGTCAATTAATAATTGCTTGCGTACCCAGTTATTGATGTAGGCCTTCACCAAATCTATACTGTCGCCCGGTGAAGCCCCGGGTGACACGATACCCTCCAGGTCGGTAATATACAGGTAGTGGTCGTTGGCCCGGGCAATAATTCGCGGACTGTCTGCCTGTGGGGCCGTGTCGTCTTTCACCTTAACCAGGTCGCAGGCGGCCATGAGCAGGGGCAGGCTAAGCAATATGGGATTAAGGTTTTTCAAGGGTTTGATATACGTTTTTCAGCACAGGCTCATTGATTGTTACCGGATATTTGTTTTTTAACTCCTGCAACCACTGGTCTTCCAGCACTTCCTGGTAATCGGCAATTATGCGGCCCTTAATGGCGGCCAGGGGAATTGGCTGGTAAGGGTCGCGCAACGGGATTACATAATACCAATGGTCATCCATAGCAAACGTGGTTTCCTTATAGGGTAACGTAAGTTTTTGTAAAACCGGATGCCGGGCGATCACAAATTCTCCACTGTCAAGGTGCAAAGATACAAGAGTGTCCTCATTGTAGCGGCTTGCCAGGGTCTCTTTTTCGTCAGCCGGTAAACTTTGCCAGGTGCCGGCATTGGGGATGGCCCGGGACAAGGAATCAATCACGTCTTGCTGGTTACTGGTAAAGATAACCGCCTCCATCCGGGTGGTGTCAATAAATGCTTGCCGGTGTTGTTCGTAGTAGGCGGCCAGGCCCACCGAGTCCCGGCTGGCCTTGGCCCACACTTCTTCTTCCATGATCGAAAACAGCAGGATGCCATCGTAGTATTCCTGTTTTAAGAATTTATATTCGGGGTATTTTTCGGCCAGGTGGGCTTTTTCATAGGCCAGCAGTTTTTCTTCTTTAAACCGTTTGTACTGGTCGAGGAGGTAGGGCCGGCTGTTTTGTTGTTGCGGGGCTTTGCTGATGAATTTGTACAGGCTGTCGGCACTATAGGGCTGGCCGGCAAGGGTAAACAAGGGCAGGTGCCCCAGGGTATCATGTTCAAAGCGCCATTTGTTTTTCAGGAATTTATGGTTTTCCGGCTGCACAATGGTTTGGATATTAGCGGTATTCTCTACCAGGTTATGCTCGCGGGCCAGTTGTTCGTGTAGTTTTTGCCGGCTTATCCGGGCACGGGAATCGCGCTTTACCTGCGCCCGCAGTTGCTGTTCGTTGGCAGCAAAGTCATCGGGGGGCAATTTTTCAATGAGTTTAATGATGTGCCATCCGTAGGGGGTTTGTACGGGATCGGATATTTCCCCGGGCCCGGTAAGGTTAAAGGCGGCATCGGCAAACTCAGCTACAATCTGCTGGCGCCTGAACGGGGGCAGTACCCCGCCACGGCTTGCTGATTGGGTATCTGCGGAGTTTTGCTGGCACAATTGTTCCCAGTCCGCCCCGGCCATCAGTTGGTCGTAGAGTTGAAAGGCCCGCTCTTTGGCATCATCGCTTTTACGGATCATGATGTGGGCCACACTTACGCGCCCCTCGTTATGGCGTTTGTCAAGCACCTTTATCAGGTGATAGCCAAATTTTGTCCTTACCGGCAGGGAGACCTCCCCGACAGGGGTGGTGTAGGCTGCGGTTTCAAAGGGATAAACCATTTGCAAAACGGTAAAATAGCCTAAATCGCCTTTGTTTTGTCTGGCTGAGGGGTCATCGGAGTATTTTACCGCCATAGTGGCAAAAGAGGCCCCGGCCTCAAGGCTGTCGCGGATGGCCAGGGCCTTGTTATAGGCTTTCAGGGTGTCGGCCGGCAGGGCCAGTTCATCTACGGCAAATAAAATATGTGCGGCTTTTACCTCGTATTGCAGGCGCTCAAAGGCCTCCCTCACCAGGGAATCGGTTTCATTGCGGGTTTGCAGGTAGCTGTTGTTGAGTTGGCTGATATACGAAGCAAACTCCTTCTTAAAGGCCCTGGTAGTATCCATGCCGCGGGCCCTGGCCTCGGCCACTTTCAGCTTAAAGTTAATGTATAAGTCGAGGTACTCATCTACATCGGTTTTGGTTACAGCCGAATCGGCCGGCCGGTTTTTATTGAAAGCATAGATAAACTCATCTCTGCTCACCGGCTCGTTGCCAACGGTAAGCAGGGGGGTGTTCGTGTTGTCCGGCATCATTCCCAGGCCGGCACAACCGGTTATTAAGCCAATGGTTAAAATATGCAGTTTTTTCATTCTGAAAATAAAAATGCAATGATAACAAATTAACCGGTGAATAAGCCGGGTTAAGGGTATTGCCTTGCTTATTCCACCGATACGTGACTATTGCGCTACCGTTGATTCCCGGGTCAAGGTTTTTCTCCCGGATGGTACCTCGCCTCGGCCCGCTTTTCTACATCCTCCTGGTAATAGGCCACCTCTTTAAATTGCACATCGGCATAGCGCTGGGCCTGGTCGGCAAAATGCGGTGAGTTGGGGTTGCCGCTTTGCCCTCCGGCCAGCAGGGTTTTGGCTTTCACTTTATCGCCAAACTCTACCACCGCCACAAAGCTATTGCCGCGGGTACCGTAAATACGTTTGGTCACCTGCCGGGTGCGTGAGCCAAAAGCGGCCAGGGCGCCCCAACGGCCCGAGGCCATGCCCACAGCAATACTGGGGGCGTTGTCGTCAAACTGCAGGTCAATGTCTCCGGTAAGGCGTTGATAGCGGTTGATCTCGCCCCAGGGTGTCTGCCAGGTACCGAAGTCGCCAGTTATTTTATCTACGGCCTGCCCGAAGATATCCAGGCGCTCCTGCAAGGGCGATTCGCTGGCAAAGTATTCTATTTGCTGCATCCGGCTTAACCCGGCCGGGGCTTTGCCGAAGCGGTTGTAAAAGGTGCCGTAATAATGCGCCAGCGACATGGCGACAGATTCCTTGGAAACGGCAAAATCCCAGTTACGCAATACCTCAATGGGCCCGCCCAGTGATTTATCCGCTGCCCCGGTTTGGTCATAGGCTGCTACCAACCCCGGGATCAGCACTTCAAAGGCCGGCAGGTAGGGGTCGTATGCCAGTTCAATTAATTTATCAAGGGTTAAACCCTTAGCCTCCTGCAACAGCCGGATGGCATGAATACCGCGGAAGTTTTCGCGGTTAATGGACATATAGGCCGGGTAATCTTCTACCCTGGGGCTGTATTCGGCCGCACTGGTAAAAGGGGTGGAATTGCAATTCTGGAGCCAGCCATTGGGTGGGTTGAATACGGTAATGGCCTCATCAACGGTATGTAACCCTTGCCAGTCGGTAGCCGGGTTACTGCCATCCACCGGTTGTGTATAGTCAAAGCGGGTATCACGGATGGGAATAAAGTTGCCATGGTAATAGGCAATGTTGCCCTCGGCATCGGCATAAACGGTGTTGTTGGAGGAATTGGTGCGCATGTTCATCATCTCGCGGAATTCCTGATGGTTACGCAACTTAGTGCGGGTGTACGACTGGCTGAGGGCCTTCACCGGCTCCCACATCAGGGCCGTGGCCACCCACTTGCCGTCAAGCTTTTGGGTGATGGGGCCGTGGTGGGTGCGGTACATGGGAAATTTCCTTTCTTTCACCCCATTACCATCTTTATATTTCAGGGTTACGGCCAAAGTTTTCACCGGCCTTAGTTCATTGCCGTACTTGTATTGCAGGCCCTCTTCCGTTTCTACAATGGTTTCCACAAATTCGTCAATCACATCGGTATAGGTAGAGGTGTGCATCCAGCCGGTTTTTTCATTAAACCCCTGATAGACGAAAAACTGCCCCCAGGTTACCGCACCATAAGCATTAAGGCCCGCTTCACTGACTACATGTACTTCGCCCCGGAAGAAAAAAGAAGTATGCGGGTTAATCAGCAACATGGCCTTGCCCGATTCGGTAAGCTTGCCGGCTATGGCAAAGCCGTTGGAGCCCCTGGGTTCGGCAGCAAAAGCATGGGTCTCTCCAGGCAGGTCAGTCACCACATTATCTTCATAAAAGGCGCGTATTTTTTTGGTTGATACCCGCTCAATATCGCCACCGATGGAACCTTCGCTGAAGTACATCGGCATCCAGGGCTCAAAACGGGTCAGCAGTTTGGGTTTTACTTCGGGGTGGGTGTACAGGTAATAATTAATACCATCGGCAAAAGCATCACACAGTTCCTTTAACCAGGGCGGACTGCTTTCATAATGGGCGATGGCTTCTTCGCGGGTCATAAACAGGCGGGCACGCAGGTCGCTGTACAGGGCTTCTTCGCCTTCTACCTCGGCCAGCCGGCCAATAGCCCAGATATAGTTGCGCTCTACCCGGTTAAAGTCGTCTTCGCATTGCGCATAGAGCAGGCCAAACACAGCATCGGCATCGGTTTTGCCATAAATATGCGGCACACCAAAATTATCGCGGATAATTTCCACATTGGCGGCCCGGGCCTGCCAGCGGTCAACTTCGGTTGCAGGTTGTTGGGTGTTGCAGGCAAAAAAGCCTGCGAGGAGCAGAAAGTAAAAACGTTTCATAGGGTAACAGCTATTTTTTTGTAAGCATAAAGAATTCTACCGAAAAAGCCACCGGTTTTTTCACAGAAGGTTAACGATAGTTCCGGAGGGCTACGCCAGTTTTTTTGCCTACCTGCCTGTATAATTAAAAGGCGTGATGGCTTTCAGTTCTGTTTTCACCCTGTCGTCAACTTTCAGTCCGTCAATAAAAGCCGCCAGGGTGGCAGCCGTAATTTCTTCGTTGGTGCGGGTCAGGGCTTTCAGCGCTTCGTAGGGTTGGGGATAGCCCTCCCGCCTTAAGATGTTCTGGATACCTTCGGCCACTACGGCCCAATTGGCTTCCAGGTCGGCATTGATTGCTTTCTGGTTTAACTCCAGTTTATCCAACCCTTTTATCAGCGATTTCAGGGCTACCAAAGTATGGGCTATGGGCACGCCAATGTTGCGCAGTACGGTTGAATCGGTAAGGTCGCGCTGCAGGCGCGATACCGGTAATTTGGCTGCAAGGTGGGTAAAAACGGCATTTGCCAGGCCCAGGTTACCTTCGGCATTTTCAAAATCTATGGGGTTAACCTTATGGGGCATGGCCGAAGAGCCCACCTCGCCAGCCGTTATTTTTTGCCGGAAATAGCCCATGGCAATGTATTGCCAGATATCGCGTGAAAAATCGAGCAGGATGGTGTTGATCCGTTTCAGGTTGTCAAACAAAGCAGCCAGGTAATCATAATGTTCGATCTGGGTAGTAGGGTAGCTGCGGTCGAGGCCAAGGTTGTCTTTAACAAAACGGAAGGCAAAGTCGTGCCAGTCAATATCAGGATAGGTAACATAATGGGCATTCATATTGCCGGTGGCCCCGCCAAACTTGGCGGCCCAGGGAACTTCGTTCAGCATGGTCAGTTGGTTGGTCAGCCGTGCCGCAAATACCTCCAGTTCTTTGCCCAGGCGGGTAGGAGAGGCGGGTTGCCCGTGGGTTTTGGCCAGCATGGGGACGTCCTGCCAGGCGGTGGCCAGTTGCGTTAACGAACTTTTAAACGCAGCAAGCACCGGTAACACTACACTGGCCATGGCTTCTTTTAACGATAACGGGATAGCCGTGTTGTTGATATCCTGGGACGTAAGGCCAAAATGGATAAACTCTTTAAAGGCTGCCAGGCCCAGGCCGGTCATTTTATCCTTGATAAAATACTCCACCGCCTTTACATCGTGGTTGGTGGTCTGCTCAATTTCCTTGATGGCCCGGGCATCGGCCACGGTGAAATTTTCATAGAGCTGCCGCAGGCCGGTAAAACTTTCGGCCGGCACATCGTGGAGGGCGGGCAGGGGCAGTTCGCAAAGGGCAATAAAATACTCTATTTCTACCCTTACCCGGTAGTAGATCAGGCCGAACTCCGAGAAAAAAGGCGACAGCGCTTCGGTATGCCGGGCATAGCGGCCGTCAACAGGCGATAAGGCAGAGAGGTTGTCCATAGGGTCATCAACTTAAGGCACAAAAATATTGAAATTTGATAAGCGGAACTATTCCAACGGGGGTAATTGTTATTTTTGCCTGCCAACTCAAAATAGGTCTAACCTTTAGCAACTGTGCGATATATATTTTCAATAGCCCTGTTATTTCACCTTCTTGCCCCGGCCTTTGGCCAGAATGCCCCTGAGGAAGCCAGCCTGGTGATTAAAAAGGCAGTGGACAAGATAAAAATGGATGGTATTCTGGATGAAGCTACCTGGCAGGAAGCCGATGTTGCCGAAGGGTTTTACCTGGCCTATCCGGTAGATAACGATTTCCCCACCTCGCCCACCGAAGTAAAGGTAGCCTTTGATGATAACTTCATGTATTTTGGGGTGGTGTGTTATGACCCCACCCCCGGCAGATATCTTGTTGAATCGTTAAGGCGTGATTGGGATTGGCGCAGTACCGAGAACATCAGTATTTACCTTGACCCGTTTGATGACCGCACCAATGGGTTTAATTTCAGCCTGTCGCCCTATAACGCCCAGCGCGAAGGATTGATTTTGAACAGTGAGGATATCAGTGCCGACTGGGACAACAAATGGTATTCCAAAGTAACCAATTATGAGGACAAGTGGGTAGCCGAAATTGCCATCCCTTTCAAAACCCTGCGGTACAAGGAAAACCTCACCAACTGGAATATCCAGTTTTTGCGCAACGATGTTAAGAACAATGAACGTTCGGCCTGGACGGCCGTACCCCAGCAATACCGCACCAATAATTTGGCCTTTGCCGGCAAGTTGATTTGGCAAGACCCGCCACCACCACCCAAAATAAACGTCTCGGTAATTCCTTATGTATTGGGGCAAATGAGTAAAGACCATGAAGAAGGTACCGGGTTTGAACCTTTTGGTAAGGCCGGCTTTGACGCCAAAGTGGGGGTTACTTCAGCACTGAATCTGGATATTACCGTAAACCCGGATTTTTCGCAGGTGGAAGTTGACCGGCAGATTGTTAACCTCGACCGCTTTGAGCTGTTTTTTCCCGAGAGACGACAGTTCTTTCTGGAAAACAGTGACTTGTTTGGCAGAACGGGCTTTCCGCCCTCGCGGCCGTTCTTTAGCAGGCGCATTGGCATAGCCCGGGACACCAGCGGTAACACCGTGCAGGTGCCGATTTTGTTTGGCGCCCGCCTGAGTGGCAAACTGAATAAGGATTGGCGCATCGGTTTGATGAACATGCAAACGGGTAAGCATGGGGGTACCGTGTTGCCCGGGGCAGAAAATGTGAAAGGTGGTTATAATATGCCGGGACAGAACTACACGGCTGCGGTTATCCAGCGGCAGTTGTGGTCACGCTCGAATATCAGTGCCACGTTTATCAACCGTCAGGCCACCCATTACGACCCTGAGGATTCAACCACCTCTACCTCGGCCTTTAACCGGGTAGCGGGTTTTGATTTTAATTTTGCCGATAAGACCAATACCTGGCGTGCCAATGTATATTTGCATGCCTCTATTGATCCGGAACCCAAAAAAAATGCTTTCGCCCAGGGAACATTTATTGGTTACCAGTCAAGGCATTGGGCATTGCGTTACTTTCATAATTACATTGGCGAGGGCTATAATGCCGAAGTGGGTTTTGTGCCCCGAAAAGGCGTGCTCAATATCGGCACCTTTGGCAGCCAGTACATTTTCTACCCGGAAAATGAGCGCTTGGTGACCATCAAGCCGGGGGTGCGCCTGATGTTCACCCAAATACCCAACGATCAGTTAGGCGACCGCACGGCCGAGTTGAATGTTGAATTTGCTTTTATCAACACCAGTGTGTTAACAGGCGCTATAACCCAGCAGTTTACCCACCTCTTTCGGGATTTTGACCCCACCCGTACCGGAGGGGTGCCGCTGCCGGCCGGCTCATCTTACACCTGGTACACCGGCAGCCTTAACTTCACTTCCGATGGCCGTAAGGCTTTCAGCTTCCAGGCAGGGGCACAATACGGCACTTATTTTAATGGCACCAGGCTTACCCTTAACACCAATGCCGGCTATAAATTCAGGCCCTATGGCAGTATTTTTGTGCAGGCCATATATAATGATGTAGCCCTGCCCGATCCGCATAACAGCACCCGCTTCTGGCTGATTGGCCCGCGCTTAGATGTCACCTTTACCGATGCGTTGTTCCTGACCACCTTTGTGCAGTATAACGAGCAGGCGGACAATGTTAATATCAATGCCCGTTTTCAGTGGCGCTTTGCCCCGGTTTCCGACCTGTTTATCGTTTATACCGATAATTACTTTCCTGCCGACTTTAGCGTGAAAAACCGGGCCATTGTCTTAAAGCTGTCGTACTGGTTGAATATATAAGGCGGCAACACCGGGTAAATTACCAGGCGGCCTGCAGGGTACGTTCAAAAAATAAATTTTTCGGGTTAGCACATAAAGGTTAATTTTGCCGCAAAATTTTATATACACTAAGGATATGGCATTCAGCTTTTTTAAGAAAAAAAGGAAATCGAACGAAGGGCAGGGGCATTACCACGACCTGGTGGTTAAGGAAGTGATAACCGAAATAGCCGAGGCCAAAACCATTGTTTTCGGCCAACCGGAGCCACCGCTTACCTATAAACCGGGGCAGTTTTTAACCCTGATTATGGAGATTGACGGCAAGAGTGTGCGCAGGTCTTATTCGCTCTGCTCTTCACCTTATTGCGATAAAGACCTGGCGGTAACCGTGAAGCGGGTAAAAGGCGGCCTGGTATCAAACTACCTGAATGATACCGTTAAGGCAGGGGATACCCTTACCGTGATGGACCCGATGGGCACCTTTACCACCGAATTTTCGCCAGACAACAAACGGCATTTAATTATGTTTGCCGGGGGCAGTGGCATAACCCCCATGATGTCGATTATTAAATCCACCCTGCATGCCGAGCCGGAAAGCATTGTTTCGCTTATTTATGCTAACCGTGATATCAATTCTATCATTTTTAAAGACGAATTGCAGCGGCTGGAGGAAAAGTATGAGGGCCGGCTGCATGTCATCCATATCCTCGATGAAGCCCCGTTAGCGTGGCAGGGGCATTCGGGCCTGCTCAACCACGAGATGCTCACCAAGCTCTTCGAACGCATCCCCGATTGGGGCATTGCCGCCACCACGTACCTGATGTGCGGCCCGGAGGGCATGATGAACAATGTGGAGACCTTGCTGGAGCTGCAAAACATACCTAAGGATAAAATCTTTAAAGAAAGTTTTGTGGCCGGTACTATAAATAAGGCAGATGAGGCTGCCGCTACCGATGAAATAGTGGCCCGTGAAGTCACCATTGTTTACGAAGGGGAGGAATACCAGGTAAATGTGCCGCCCAAGCAATATATTCTGGATGCCGCCCTGGACATGGAAATAGACCTGCCTTTTTCATGTCAAAGTGGCCTGTGTACGGCCTGCCGGGGTAAATGTGTTTCGGGCAAGGTGAAAATGGATGAGATGGAAGGGCTCAGCGAGGCCGAACGGGAAGCCGGTTATGTACTGCCCTGCGTCAGCCACCCGCTTACCGATGATGTAAAGATAGAAATCGGGTAGGGGCATCACTTGCGGATGCCGTTAACCCTGTTATTTAACAGCTTGGGATGATCAACAAGCTCAATTTAGTCTTGTGTTAACATGGAACGAAAATACCTCGATAAATCATTTAAAGTAACCGACTGGCCGTCATTACAGCCTTATTTTGATGAACTTCTTGACCGGCAGATAACCAATAAAGATGAACTTATCTCCTGGTTTCACGACCGTAGTGAATTAGAGGCAGTACTCTCCGAAGACGGTGCCTGGCGCTATATAAGCATGACCTGCGACACCACCGATGATAAGTTGCGGGATGATTTCAATTTTTTTGTACAGGAGATACAACCTAAGATTGCCCCGTATAGCGATAAACTTAACCGCAAGGCCGTGGCCAGTCCTTACCTTGATGAGGTAGCGGTACTGCCCGGTTACAACATCATGATCAGGGAGTTGCAAAAGGAGATTGAAATTTTCCGTGAAGAGAACATCCCGTTGCAAACCGAGTTGCAAACCAAGGCCCAGCAATATGGCCGGATTTCCGGGGCCATGACGGTAGAAATCAACGGGGAAGAAAAAACCTTGCAGCAGGCCGCGGTAGAACTGCAAAAAACCGATCGTGCCTGGCGCCAACAGGTCTATCATAAAATAAGCGCCCGCAGGTTGCACGACCGCCAGAAGCTCGATGGCCTGTATGATGAACTAATCAGCCTGCGCCACCAGGTAGGGCAGAACGCGGGCTTTGCCAACTACCGTGATTACATGTTTAAGGCTATGGGCCGGTTTGACTATACGCCCCGTGATTGTTTTGACTTTCATGCGGCAATTGCCAGCGAGGTGGTGCCTTTTTTGGATGAATTTGCCGCTGACCGTAAGCAAAAACTGGCCATTAGTGACCTGCGGCCGTGGGACAAAGCCGTGGATGCCGAAGGCCGCCCGCCCCTGGAGGCCTTCGCTGGCGGGGACGATCTGCTGCACAAGGGGATTGCTGTGTTTAACGCCATCGATCCGTTTTTTGGCCAATGCCTCGCCACAATGAAAGACATGGGCCGGCTCGACCTGGAATCGCGTAAAGGCAAGGCGCCCGGAGGCTATAATTATCCGCTGGCCGAAACCGGGGTGCCCTTTATCTTTATGAACGCTACCTCCACCCTGCGCGATATGGTTACCCTGATGCATGAAGGCGGCCATGCCGTACATGCTTTCCTGTGTGATAACCTGGCATTGAACGAATTTAAAAGCACCCCCTCGGAAGTGGCGGAGTTGGCCTCGATGGCTATGGAACTGATTTCGATGGACCAGTGGCATATTTTCTTTCCCAGGGAGGAAGACCTGCTCAGGGCCAAACGGGAACACCTGGAGCAATTGATAGAAACCCTGCCCTGGGTGGCTACTATCGATAAGTTTCAGCACTGGGTGTATGAAAACCCGCAGCATTCGCGTAACGACAGGGTAGAGCAATGGCTGGCGGTATTCGCCCAATTTTCGGATAACGTTACCGATTGGCAGGGCCTGGAACTGAACAAAAGCTATCTGTGGCAACGGCAACTGCATCTGTATGAAGTGCCCTTTTATTACATTGAATATGGCATGGCCCAGCTTGGCGCCATTGCCGTGTGGAAAAACTACAAGGAAAACCCGCAAAAAGGCCTCCGGGGCTATATGGAGGCACTCAGGCTTGGCTACACGGCTACCATTCCGGAGATTTACCGGGCGGCCGGGATAAAATTTGATTTCAGCCGGGCCTATATCAAAGAACTGATGCAGTTTGTGAAAGATGAACTGGAGGCGTTGCGGTAGGCAAATAGATTACACCAGGGAAAGCGGAATTTTACGGAATCAGATTCCGTAAAATTCCGTATATTGCAGTAGGGTTGAACGGACAGTAAAGAAAAAACTCCTTGATTTAGCCGGGAAATTTAACCCGAAAAATTCATCCGAATTTTTCGCCCGCAGGGCTGATGAACTGCAAAATAGTGTAAAACAACATGTTATTCACAAAATACAGCATGAGCCAAAGAGTAAGCATGGCCCAAATTTACATCATTATTCACGATTTTCGTGAATAATCCGGGTTAACCCATCTCACCGATAATCCAGTCAGTGTAAAAATCCAGCACTTCATCCTTATTATGCTCATTATGGGTCTCGTGCCGCAGCCCCGGCCATAGCTTCAGGGTGGCTTTGGGGCAGTGGGCGGCAAATTCCTTACTGGCTGCTGCCGAAGTAATGCCATCGGCCTCGCCATGGGCGACCAATACCGGCACTGCTATTTCTGCTGCCTTGTCCAAGGCTTGCAAGCCATGGCGGTAAATTTCATTGAATAAGCGCACCGAGATTTTATTGTGGTTCAGGGGATCGCTGGCGTAATCTTTTTGTACTGCTTCCACACTCGAAATCTGGGTGATGTCAAGATCACCGGTTTGTTGCAGCGAAGGGAAAATCTTGTTCATCGTTTTAGCCAAAAATAATTGTGCCGGACTGGGCTGCATGGCCAGTTGCAACCAGGGGGAGGTGGCCAGCACACAGCAAAACGGGCTTTGCGGATGCCGGATCTGGTAATTCAGCACCAGGTTGCCGCCCATACTATGGCCGTACAGCACCAACGGCTTGGTTTTGGCCTGCACATGGTTAACCATAGCCTCAATACAGGCAAAAAAATCATCTATGCTATTAACATGCCCGCGTTTACCGGTAGAATGCCCATGGCCGATTAAATCAACCCCGATAACCGAAAGCCTTTTTTCGGTAAACTTGCGGGCAACATGTTCATAGCGGGTTATGTGCTCACCAAAACCGTGTACCAGTACTACGGTTGCCTGCTCATTTTCAGCCTGCCAGTGCAGGCCTTTAAGTTGCTGCAGGCCGCTGGTTAACAAAATTTCATTCTTTATCATTACTTGCCGTATTTTTGCTGCTAAAATCAGCTAAAGATAATACCTTGCAGTGAAAAAACCGGAATGGTTGTTTGTCGTAGCCCTGCTGCTCGTAGGGGTATATTTCAGTTATAAATATTTTTCCCGGCAGGAAAAATTTGAGCCGCTGCAACTGGTGCCCAGGACTTCGGTGGCAGTTTATGCCGGTAAGGAGCCGCTAAACATGGTAACCAGGTTGCGCGAAACCCCCTACTGGCAGGATTTACTGGCCCTTGAGGAGGTGGCCCGGGCCAACCGGTTGGTCAACCTGTTCGACAGCTTAACCCGGGATAAACCCCGGTTCTCCCGGATGCTGAAAAATAACCCTACCCTGGTTTCCCTTCATGTAACCGGCAGCGGCTCGGCCGGTTTGATGCTCTATCTGCCTACCGGGGTGGGTACGCGTATAGTGCTGGAGAAGATTTTACAGCGTGCCTATGGTAAGGATGTAAGCTATATTTCGCGGGTTTACTATGGCCACACCATTCATGAACTGCAAGCCGGGGAAGTGCGGTTATCTTTTATCAACCATAAGAATTATGTGGTGGTGAGCACGGTGGGCTTTCTTGTAGAGGATGTCATCAGAAATCTGAAGCATGAGTTTAAAGATAATTTTCTTAGCAGTAACCGGGAGCTTCTCCGGGTAGCAAAACTGCAAGATGATGCCGGGGACCTGTACATCAACGGGGCCCAACTGTCGGCCTTTTATAAAACGCTGCTGCCGGCCCGGCACCCGGCTGTGGGGGTATTGGCCCGGTCGTTATTTCTGGACATAGCCCTTACCGGGGAAGACATTTTTTTAAGCGGCTTTTTATTTGCAGCTGACGGTGACCTCGCGGCAGTATTCCGCGACCAGGAAGCTGAATACCCGGCTACCCTGAAACTGGTACCCGATGATGCGGCTATGGTGATGTCAATCAACGTTACCGATGCAGGCAAATGGTATGACCGCTGGCTGCAAAAGTTTGCACGGGCAAAACCGGACGCGGTAAACGGGGCCTTCGGTAAGTATATTGAGGGGGATATTGTCCTGGTGTCGTTTAATTCGTTAACGGAGGCGCAGGACAAATTGCTACTGGTAAAGCTGGCCGATAAAGAGGGGATGTTGAACATCTTTAATAAAGAAGCCGAAAAAATAGCAGCCGAACAACAAGATACGGTTTATTTCGAGCAATTTGCCGGGTATAGTATTGGCCTGGTGGAACGGGATGAATTTGTGGCCCAACTTCTCGGCAAGCCGTTCCGGGGGTTTGCCACTACCTATTTTATGCTCTACAACGATTACCTGGTGGCGGCTTCAACATCGGAAAGGCTGAAAAAATGGCTGACCGGCATGGGCGATGACCTTGTGTGGGGTAAGTCGGTGACCAAAAACAGTTTTATTGATGAGAACCTGGGCGAAACAACTTTTGCCCTGATTTTGAATAATCCCTGGAGTTGGGGCTTGCTTGCCGGTAGCCTCAACGCCCCCCACCGGCAATGGTGGCAAAAGCACGAAACCGCACTCAAGCAGTTTGGCCTGGTCTCGTTTCAGTTTACCAATCTCGATAACCGTTTCTATACGGCCGTAAATATTCATCATCAACCGCAGCAAGTTGAGACCGGCCGGCAGCAGCTTACCGAAGAATGGCTCACCCAGTTGACCAACGGCCTGCTGCGCCAGCCGAAACTGGTAAAAAACCACCGCAATAATTTATGGGAAATGTTGGTGCAGGACTCTACCCACCAACTCATCCTGCTTGATCATCAGGGGGAAATCCAGTGGCAGGACTCCCTGCCCGGGCCGGTGGTGACCAAAATTTATCAGCTAGACTTCTACAATAACAAGAAACTGCAATATTTGTTTGCTACGGATTCCTCGCTCTACCTGATCGACCGTAACGGCCAGGGCGTAGAGGGTTACCCGGTACGCCTGGGTTACCGGATAAAAGACCTGCAGGTAATTGACTATGACCACAGCAAAAACTACCGCTACCTGATTACCGATTATGCCGGCAACCTGCGCATGTACGATCAGCATGTGGCAATTAAGGAGGGCTGGAACCCGCTGGCGTACGGCAGTAATGTTAGCCATCAGGTGTTTCATGTGCGGGTGCGCGGCAAAGACAGGATAGTGGTTGGCCTGCAAAACGGCCTGGTTGACCTGCGCAACCGCAGGGCCGAAGCACAGCCGGGGTTTCCGTTTGACCTGGATTTCAATCTGGATAACCCATTATATTTTCGTGCCGGCACTACGTTTACTTCTTCCCGGTTTACGGCCCTATCGAAAGAAGGCTTGTCGGTGGTGTTTGATTTACAGGGCAAAGCCTATGCCCGCAACCAGCTGTACCAGCCTACCGGTTCTTCTGTTTTTACGCTCGTTATTGATCCGGTACAGCAGGATTATATTATTGCCCGCCAGGACTTAAACCGCCTGGCTGTACTTAATAAAGACGGAGAGGTAATTTTTGAGAAAGACTACCAATCTTACCTGCCGAAAGAGGTGAAATATTATTCGTTTGCCGTGGACAAACAATTATATGTCGTGCGCAATAGTGAGACAGGGCAAATATATTTATACAATAAATACGGTGATTTGATTAATGCCGATAATTTGCAGAGTGATTTCCCGGTATCGGTAATCTTTAGGAAGTCTCAGGCAAAATGTTATATTTTTACAGTCACTAACCAAACCATAGCAGTTAAAAGCTTTGCTTTTTAACAGATAAGTTCATGAGATCATTCTGGCTGATTGTTTTTACCATTGTTTCCTTTACCGGGGGTGCCCAGACTACCCGGCAATCTACCCCCAGGGAGGCAATACAAACTTTTTACGAGAACCAACTACCGGGCAGCGAAAACCTGCGCCATGCTTCCCGGGTGATTTATTCGCGCCATATATATAGCCGCAGTAAGCGGGAACGATATGTGCAGCTTTTAAAAACCTACCTTGATAAAAAGGGGATAGCCATTGTTTATGATTCTATTCCCGATGAAGCAGACTATATTGATTCGTTAACCAATAAAAACATTTACCAATTCAACAAGGTAATAGCGTTAGAAAAATTCGGCAACCGCTGGTACTTTTCTAAATCTACCGTAGAGAAAATACCTGATTTGGAAGATCAGTTGAACCCTCAGACCGGGGGGCCGGAAGAAGAGCACCTAACCAAAAAGGAAGCAAAGGAAAAGGAAATCATGGCCCGGGAGGCAGAGCTGGCTGAAATTGCCCGCATGCCGGTGGATCTCTCCACGCCCTATGCTACCATGAAATTTTATCTTGATAATATCAAGGAAGACCCGGCTATTGCTGCCAGAATAATAGCCACCCAGGATGTCCCCCACCTGAATGACCGCATTGATATTGTCACCAAGTTGAGCCGTTTTTTTGATGGTAAGGGCGTGCTGATTGACCTTGACCGGGTACCGGATGATCCGGATTATTCTGACAGTACCAAGCAGGGGAAACACACCTATGAAATCAGTTACCGGTTTGCCGAGATATACCTTGAAAAGAAAGGCAAAGATTGGTACCTCTCAAAAGAGTCCACCGAAAAAATACCTGAGCTTTATAAAATTGCTTTTCCTTTCGGCTCTGACAAGTTGTTGCGCTACCTGCCTACCGAAAGCCGGCATGAATACTTTGGCCTTGCAGCCTGGCAATATGTGGCCATATTGATCATTGTAATTTTAACCTATCTCGTCTTCCGCCTGCTTAACTGGTCGATTACTTTTGTTACAACCAGGGTATTATTTCGTTTTGGCTATAAAGAACTGGCCAGGAAATTTGTCAACCCCATCGTCAGGCCCATTGGCTTATTAATTGCTTTTGTGCTGGCAGAAACAGCTACCCCCCTGCTGCAGTTGCCGGTTAAAATAACCGCTTTTATTTCGATAACCGTAGAGTTACTTATCCCGCTGTTTGCCACCATTGCCGTGTACCGGTCGATGGACATTGTGGGCCTGTATATGCGAAAACTGGCGGATAAAACCGAATCAACTTTTGATGACCAGTTGGTGCCGCTGATCAGGAAAATCCTTAAAACATTTGTGGCCATTATTGGCGGCATTGTTGTTTTACAACATTTAAACGTGAATGTGAGCCTGCTGCTTGGGGGACTTTCTGTCGGAGGCCTGGCCCTGGCCCTGGCTGCGCAGGATACGATTAAAAATTTCTTCGGCTCGATGATGATCTTTGTAGATAAGCCTTTTCAGGCCGGCCATTGGATTACCACTACCGATGGCATTGACGGTACGGTTGAAGAAGTCGGCCTGCGTTCTACCCGGATCAGGACATTCGCCAACTCATTAATCACCGTGCCCAACGGCAAATTATCCGATGCGGCCATCAATAATCACGGCCTGCGCGCTTACCGCAGGTTTAAAACCTACATTAGCGTAACCTATGATACCCCGCCCGATGTGCTGGACTTATTTATTGAAGGGTTACGGAAGATTGTGGCCGAGCACCCGCATACCCGAAAAGATTATTATCATGTTTATATGTACAATATGGGGCCGCACTCGCTGGATATCCTGTTCTATATCTTTTTTATCACCCCGGCCTGGGGCGATGAGCTAAAGTATCGCCATGAGGTTATCATATCCATCATCAAGCTGGCCCATACCCTGGGCGTAAATTTTGCTTTCCCAACGCAAACATTGCATATGGAGACCTTCCCCGGCCAAATGCCCCTATCGCCTACCTACGAGCAGGCAGAGAAGCTGGAGCCGAAATTGCATGAGTTTTTTGCGGCCCGTAAGCAGCCGGACAAGGGCCATAAGAAAAAATAAACTTTGCCGCAGGCGGTTACCGGGGCAAAATCTTTTTTTGAATTATTTGATTAAAATCAAAAAGGGTCTATTTTTGCACTCCCAACAATCAAGAGGGCAGGAAAAGTCTTGCCTGTTGGAAAAGAAAAGTTCATTATTTTAATGATCCGGGGGGATACCAAAGCGGCCAACTGGGACGGACTGTAAATCCGTTGTCTTATGACTTCGAAGGTTCGAATCCTTCTCCCCCCACAGCGAGCGCCAAAACCGTTGGTGACGGAGTACCACGTACACCGAAGCCTTGGCGATGGAGTGCATCGTACACCGAAGCCTTGGCGAAGGTGTGCAAGCGGGAGTAGCTCAGTTGGTAGAGCGACAGCCTTCCAAGCTGTAGGTCGCGAGTTCGAGGCTCGTCTCCCGCTCACGTATCACTAAATGAAGTGGTAGGGATAAAGGATTTAACTTGTTGAGGAGAGCGACCGTTGGGCGCGCCTGCCCCGCATAAGGCGGGGAGTTCGAGGCTCG
>JALSJF010000103.1 GCA_026989505.1 Cyclobacteriaceae bacterium | reverse complement strand
CCGCAACAACAATGAATTGGTGGCTATTCTCGGTAATTTTGTTAACCGTGCTATTGTTCTTACCCACAAATATTTTGCCGGCAAAGTGCCGGGCCTGGCAAATTTGCAGGCTATAGACCGGCAACTTATTGAGGAATTGCAAGCTGCCCCGGATTATATTGCCGCCTCGATGGACAAATTTCGCTTCCGGGAGGCCCTGGCCCGCTATATTGAACTGGCCCGGGCCGGCAACAAATACCTGGCCGATACCGAGCCCTGGAAATTAAGCAAAGAAAACAAAGAGCGGGTAGGCACTATCCTTAACCTGGCCTTGCAGGTAGTAGCCAACCTTGCTGTACTGGGCGAGCCCTTTCTGCCCGGCACTTCGGCCAGGACCTTCGCCATGCTTAACCTGCAAAAGTTGTCCTGGCCCGCAGCCGGCAGCCATACTTTATTGGCCTCCGGTCATGAACTAAACCAGGCGGAATTGTTGTTTGAAAAAATAGACGATAAAGTGGTAGAAGCACAAATAGCCAAACTCCAACAAACCAAACGCGAAAATGAAGCTGAAATGAAAGAGGTACAAGCCCCAAAAGAAGAAATCATGTACGATGATTTTGCTAAGCTGGATATGCGTATTGGTACTATTCTGGCAGCAGAGAGAGTGCCAAAATCGAAAAAACTATTGCAGCTTAAGATAGACACCGGTATTGATCAGCGAACCATTTTAAGCGGCATCGCACAACATTTTGAACCGGAGGCATTGATCGGTAAACAGGTGACTGTGCTGGTTAACCTGGCCCCCCGGAAAATGATGGGTATCGAATCGCAAGGTATGGTGCTGATGGCCGAAAATGCCGGTGGCGGCCTACGTATGCTGGTACCTGAAGAACCGGTGAAAAATGGCAGTGAAATAAGCTAAAAACTTTGTTATTGTGATCTAAGTCAGAGAAATTATGGAAGATACAATGTACTTTGGCACCATGCTGATGGCAATAGGGATGACCACGGTTTTTACCATTCTGGCGCTGGTCGTGTTGGGAGGTAAACTCATGATTATTATTACCAATAAGTTTGCCCCTGAAGCAGAGGTAGCGGTAGTCAGGCATGTCCCGGGCGGGGGGATCGAGGCCGCCAAAATTGCCGCCATTACAGCCGTTGTAAGTACGGTTACCGGTGGTAAAGGGCAGGTTAAAGAGATAAAAAAAGTATAAAATCTGAAAGTTATGGCGAAGGAAATCAAATTTTGTTTGTTGTACCGCGATATGTGGCAATCGTCCGGTAAGTATATGCCCAGGGTTGACCAGCTAAAGAAAGTGGCCCGGCCAATTATTGATATGGGATGTTTTGCCCGGGTAGAAACCAATGGGGGTGGGTTTGAGCAGATCAACCTGCTGTTTGGCGAAAACCCCAACGTAGCGGTACGCGAGTGGACCCAGCCGTTTAACGATGCCGGTATTCAGACACAAATGCTGGAAAGAGGGCTGAACGGCATCCGCATGAACCCGGTGCCGGCTGATGTACGCAGGCTGATGTTCCAGGTGAAAAAAAAGCAAGGAACGGATATTTCACGGTCTTTTGACGGGCTTAACGAACACCGTAACCTCGAACACTCCATCAAATTTGCCAACGAAGCCGGCATGATTTCCCAGGCTGCCCTGAGTGTTACCCACTCAAAGGTGCATACGGTAGATTATTATGTGGAGCTGGCAGCAAAACTGATTGGTTATGGTGCCCGGGAGATAGCCATTAAAGATATGGCGGGCATTGGCCGTCCGGTATCCCTGGGTAAAATTGTGGCCGGTATCAAAGCCAACCATCCCGATATCCTGGTTCAGTATCATGGGCACTCCGGGCCGGGATTTTCGGTCGCCTCCATTCTGGAAGTTGCCCGGGCCGGTGCCGATATCATTGATGTAGCCATGGAGCCGCTGTCATGGGGTACCGGCCATGCCGACTTGCTTACCGTACAGGAGATGTTGAAAGATGCCGGCTTTAAAGTGCCGGAGGTGAACATGAGCGCTTATATGAAGGTACGTTCGCTTACGCAGGAGTTTATCGATGATTTTCTGGGCGAGTACATTAACCCCAAAAACCGCCTGATGAACTCACTGCTGATAGGCCCCGGCCTGCCGGGGGGTATGATGGGCAGCCTGATGGCCGACCTGGAAAACAACCTGAAGAGCCTGAACAAGTGGATGGCAAAAAATAATAAGCCGGAGATCACCCAGGATGAACTGCTGATAAAACTTTTTGAGGAAGTAGCGTATATCTGGCCGAAAATGGGCTACCCGCCTTTGGTTACCCCGTACAGTCAGTATGTGAAGAACGTAGCGTTAATGAATGTAATGAGCGTTCTCAAGGGCAAGGAGCGCTGGGCAATGATTGATGACAATACCTGGGATATGCTCCTTGGCAGGGTAGGTAAGTTGCCGGGCGAACTGGCCCCGGAACTGGTTGAACTGGCGAAAGCCCAGGGGCGGGAGTTTTATGATGGCGCCCCGCAAGACCTTTATCCCGACAGGCTGCCGGAAATTAAAGAAGAAATGCAGGCCGAAGGCTGGGACTTTGGCCAGGATGATGAGGAACTGATGGAGTTTGCCATGCACAAAGAGCAGTATATAGCGTATAAATCAGGTAAAGCCAAAGAAAATTTTGAAGCTGACCTTAAAAAAAGGAAAGCCGCCAGGGAAACCCCGGCTGTACCTGTTGCCGCCACACCCGGCACCACCGCTCCGGCTATGCCGCAGCAAATGAACGTTGAAGTGAATGGCGAACAGTTTACCGTTAAGGTGAGCTATGGTGACCAGCCCGTAACGGCAGAGCATAAACCAGCCGAAGGGTCCGGGCCGGTAGCAACCAATACGAATGGCACCAATGGCGCCTATGTTGAGGTAACCGCCCCCATAGAGGGTAACTTTATGCTCACCAAAGACAATAGTGAAAAACCTATTGCCGTAGGCGATACCATAAATAAAGGGGATGTTATCGGTTATATTGAAGCCATGAAAGTTTATAATGCTATTACATCAGACAAATCGGGCAAGGTGGTTGAAATTTGCCTCGCCAATGGTGATCATATTGATGAGGATGATGTAATCATTAAACTGCAATAGCCGGTATATGAAAATCCTTGATGAACTCTACCAGATGACCGCCCTGCAGGGTATCATCGCGCAACCGGGGGCGTTAATAATGATTGCCATCGGGTTGTTGCTTCTGTATCTCGGCATTAAAAAGAACTACGAACCCCTCTTGCTGGTCCCCATCGGGTTTGGGGTTATTCTGGCTAACTCCTTAGGGGGTAATATGGCTGTAGTTACCGATGATGCCATTGCCCACATGACTGTTATTGAAATAGCCAAAGCGCATGGCATCATGAATATGCTTTATTATATGCTGATAAAAACGGGTTTGTTACCCCCCATTATTTTTATGGGGGTGGGCGCCCTCACCGATTTCGGCCCGATGCTGCGTAATTTGCGCCTGGCTTTTTTCGGGGCAGCGGCACAGATAGGCATTTTTACCGTATTTATGGTGGCTATTCTGGTGGGCTTTACCCCCAAAGAAGCCGGTTCCCTGGGTATCATAGGCGGTGCCGATGGGCCTACGGCCATTTATACCACCATTATGCTGGCCCCGCACCTGCTTGGCCCTATTGCCGTGGCGGCTTATTCCTATATGGCGCTGGTGCCGGTGATTATCCCCTTTGTGGTACGTCTCACCACTACCAAAAAAGAACTGATGATCAATATGAAAGAGATGGATAAGCGCTATCCCGAAAAAAGGCCGATCAGGAACCTGCGCACAGCTAAGATCATCTTTCCGTTGGTGGTGGGGGGGATTGTGGCCATTGCCGTACCTTCGGCCGTGCCCTTGGTAGGCATGTTGATGTTTGGCAACCTGATTAAGGAAATTGGTGCCAGCACCCACCGCTTGCATAAAGAGGCCTCCGGCAGTATTATGAACACGGCTACTATCTTTCTGGGGCTTACCGTAGGGGCTACCATGACCGTTGAATCATTCCTTAATTACAAAACCCTGATGATCGTGGGGGGCGGCTTTATTGCCTTCTCCATATCAATTGCCGGTGGTATTCTGGCGGTAAAGATTTACAATATTTTTAACAAGAAGAAGATCAACCCGCTGGTAGGGGCTACCGGCCTGAGTGCCGTGCCCATGGCTTCGCGGGTAGCCAATGAAATCAGCCTGAAGCATGACCCCAATAACCATATCCTGCAATACGCTATGGCCAGTAATATCTCCGGGGTTATTGGCTCGGCTGTAGCGGCCGGGGTGCTGATCTCTATGTTGCGTTAACTAGTCTTAGCTGGGCTTTCAGCCCGGGCTTACTATGGAAACAGAGGCAGGATAAACCATTTGTTTTACCGCTGTAAACCGGGCTCAGGGTGATAACCCGGTTTATTCACGACTTTCGTGAATAATGATGTAATTAACCGCCAAACAATTGTTTGGCGGTTAATTACATCAGGCCCTTAGACTCCGGTTCAGCGGAGGTTAACCATTATACTGGTTCATGGTACGCTGTATGCCTATCGTACAAAAGGCCAGCATCATTTCCACCGCCTTGTCCATAACAGGCGGCAGTTGTGCAAATTCTTCGGGGGTAAACCGGCTGAGTACATAATCAACCTGTTGGCCGGGGTGAAAATTATTGCCTATGCCAAACCGCAACCGGGGGTATTGATGGGTGCCCAGTAATTGTTCGATGTTTTTTAAACCGTTGTGGCCGGCAGCGGAGCCTTTGGGCCGCATGCGCAGCACGCCAAAGGGCAGGGCAATATCATCGAGCACTACCAGTAGCTGCTCCTTCGGCAATTTAAGCCTGGTGAGCCAATAGCTTACCGCTTTGCCGCTCAGGTTCATATAGGTAGAGGGCTTTAGCAAATAGATCGACCGGCCTTTGTGTTTTAGCAAAGCCTGCTCGCCATAGCGAACTGTACTGAAAGTTGTTTTTTGCTTTTCCGCCAGGCGGTCGAGTACCAGAAAGCCAATATTGTGCCGTGTTAGCTCATATTCGGCCCCAATATTCCCCAAGCCTACAATCAGGTATTTCATGCAAAAATAATTCTCCGGCTAAAATAAAGCCTTCAAGGATAATTCGGGTTAATCACCAACCATTTCCAAAAAAAAGGCTGTTCCAGGGTAAATGAAACAGCCGTTTAGTATTTGCAGGATAAGCAGTACGCTCTTATTACTCTCCGGCAGGGGCTTCTCCACCTTCGGCAGCAGAGGCCTCACCTTCAGCAGCTTCTGCGCCTTCGGTAACTTCGCCTTCTTCGCCTTCTTCATCACCGGCAGCACCGGCAGCTTTCAGGGCACGCGGCACTTCAACCACGGCAATCGAGGCAATTTTAGTGTCCAGGATCTCAAACCCGTCTTCTTCCACATCCTGTACCTTCACCGAATGGTGGAACACCAGGTTGGAAATATCCACCTCAATGTTGGAGGGCATATTCTTGGGCAGGGCCAGCACGCTCAGCGTCCTGCGCTTGTGCACCAGAATACCGCCCTGGATAACGCTGGGCGATACCCCTACCAACTTAACCGGAATATCCATCCTGATCTTCTTGCCTTCAAAAAGTTGCAGGAAGTCGGCATGGACTATGATTTCACTTACCGGATGAAACTGAATGTCTTGCAAAATGGCTCTGTACTCTGTGCCTTCAATGTTGATGTTCACAAAGTGGGCATCCCGGGTATAAACCAGGTCCCGGAATAAAATCATGGGTGCGTAGAAATGAATTTGCTCATCACCTCCATAAAGCACACAAGGCACGTTGCCTTCCGCCCTTAATCTTTTCGCGTCTGATTTACCGAGATTTGCTCTTTTATACCCTATAATCTCAATGGTTTTCATAATAAAAGATTTATATAATTGTTTAAATTGATTACTTATCTGATAAACAACGAGCTTATTGACTCGTGATCGTGTATTTTTCTGATTGCTTTGGCAAACAGGTTGGAGACCGTCAGCACTTTAACTTTGCTGCTTTTGTTTTTCAACGGCAGGGTGTCGGTAACTACCAGTTCCTCTAAAACAGAATTTTCAATATTTTCGTATGCCTTGCCCGACAGTACCGGATGGGTGCATACGGCCCGCACCGACTTGGCGCCATTGTCCATGATTAGTTTGGCAGCTTTGGCAACGGTGCCCCCGGTATCAATAAGGTCATCCACCAGTACCACATTGGCCCCTTCAACGTTACCTATCAATTGCATGGAGGCCACCTCGTTGGCCCGTTTGCGGTGTTTGTCGCACACCACCATATCGGCCGAGAAAAAGCTGGCAAAATTACGCGTACGTTTTACCCCACCTACATCGGGTGAGGCAAACAGTAAGTTGTCTAACTCCAGCGAGCGCAGGTAGGGTACAAAAATCGAGGTGCCGTCTAAGTGGTCAACCGGAATATCGAAAAACCCTTGTATCTGATCGGCATGCAGGTCGCAGGTCATCAGCCGGTCGGCCCCGGAAGCGGTGATCAGGTTGGCGATCATCTTGGCGGCTATGGCTACCCGTGGTTTGTCTTTGCGGTCCTGGCGGGCGTAGCCAAAGTACGGCACCACTACCGTAACACTGTCGGCACTGGCCCGTTTGGCCGCATCTACCATCAGCAGCAACTCCAGGAAATTATCGGCCGGGGCAAAGGTGCTTTGGATGATAAACACATCACAGCCGCGTACCGATTCTTCATAATAGGGCGACATTTCGCCATCGCTGAATTTTTGGAAGACAGACTCGCCTAGCCGGTTGCCATAAGCCTGGGCTATTTTTTCAGCCAGGTAGAGGGTGGCGGAACCGGAAAAGATTTTAACGTTGGACATGGCGCGCGCTGCGTATATAAAATAAATCCCGTTTGGCAAACGGGATAGTAAATGTTGACCCACCAGGGCTCGAACCTGGACTCTTCTGAACCAAAATCAGACGTGTTGCCAGTTACACCATGGGTCAATTTTAGTTCCAGTTGCTATTTCGGATTGCAAAAATAGTGTTTTTAATCATTAATTTGGAAGCGGGTGGTGAAAAAAAGTTAGGATATTTTTTTGTATTTTAGGCATAAGCAATCTTTAGCTATTTTGGTTCAGGCAGATCATAATTTTCGTCACTATGACCACCCAACAAAAATTCATGCAAGCGGCCATCCGTCTGGCCATCAACAATGTAAAAAATAACCAGGGCGGGCCGTTCGGGGCGGTAATTGTTAAAGACGGGCAAATAATAGCCCGTGGGGTAAACCGGGTTACCGGCACCCACGATCCCACGGCCCATGCTGAGGTAGAGGCCATTCGTGCTGCCTGCCGGGAGTTGGGTACTTTTGCGCTGACCGGTTGTGAGATCTATTGCAGTTGCCAGCCCTGCCCCATGTGCCTCGGGGCAATATACTGGGCGCGGCCGGCCAGGGTTTACTATGCCGCCACCAAAGAGGATGCCGCAGCTATTGGCTTTGACGATGCTTTTATCTATCGGGAAATAGATTTGCCTCCGGCCCAGCGAAAACTTCCTTCCGTGCAATTATTGCATAACGAAGCCCTGGAGCCTTTCCGTTTATGGCAGGAAAGTACCCATAAGGTTGAATATTAAAAATACGTAAATTGCAAGACATGAAAAATATAGTTAGTGTAATGGGCCTGGTGGTGTTTGGCCTTATTGGCGGGTGCGGGCACAGTGCGCAGGAAGATAACGCGGGGGCGCCTTCAGCCATGCTATATACGGGCGGCACCATTATTACCATGGAGGGCGAAGCGGGCTCTGCTACGGAAGCAGTGGTAACAGAGGGCAAGAAAGTAGCCTATACCGGTAGCCTGGAAGAGGCACAGGAGAAGTTTCCGCATGCCGTGTTATACGATTTACAGGGCAGCACCATGATGCCCGGGTTTATTGAGCAGCATTTGCACCCTTTTCTGGCTGCGTTAACTTTATCAGTGCCGGTAATTGCGCCCGAACCCTGGGAGTTACCCGGTGTAACCTGGCCTGCGGCCCACACGCACGCGGAATATATTGCCCGGCTGCAAGCTATCGAAATGGCTATGGAGGATGCCCAAGAGCCCTTGTTTACCTGGGGGTACCACCCTTATTTTCATGGCAAGGTCAACCGGCATCTTCTGGATAGCATTAGCCCAACCCGGCCGATAGCGGTATGGCACCGCTCGTGCCATGAATTCTACCTGAATACGGCCATGATTAACCGGTATGGTATCACCCAGGAGGTAATAGATAAACTGGGGCAGGAAGTTAAACAGCAAGCCGACCTGGCGGAAGGTCATTTTTATGAAAATGCGGCAATTTTTGTCCTCCTACCCCGGATAATGCCCGACCTGGGCAATCCGCAACGGTTTAAAGCCGGGCTGGAGCAAATGCTGACCATGCTGCATAATAAGGGCATTACCGCCTATAATGAGCCGGGCGCCTTTATTCAGCCATCGGCTGTGGAATTGTACAAAGCCGTGTTGGGGGCAGAGGATGTGCCCATGTATTCTTTCTTTATCCCGCAAACCAAAACCCCTTATTATCAATTCGGTAAAGAAGGCTTTCTGGAGGCTGTGCAAAAATCAACGGAAATCTTTCCTGCGCAGGGGAAGGTACGGTTCTTTGCCGGGCAGGCAAAAATTCTTGCCGATGGCGCCATGGTTTCGCAACTTATGCAGATGCAGGACGGATACCTGGATGGCCATCAGGGTGAGTGGATACAACGGCCGGAAGAAATAGAAGCGATTACCGAGGTGCTGTGGCAGGAGGGTTATCAGATTCATATTCATGTGAACGGGGACCTGGGGTTAGCCAAAGTACTGGATATAATTGAGCGGAGAATTAAAGCCCATCCCCGTCCGGACCACCGTACAACTATTGTCCATTTTGGCAACTCAACCCCGCAACAGATAAAGAAATTGGCGGAATTAGGATGTATTGTCAGCGCCAACCCCTACTATGTTACCGTGTTTGGCAATAAGTTTGCAGATATCGGCCTGGGGCCTGCAAGGGCTCATGCCATGGCACGGCTGGGACCGCTCGAAGCGGCAGGCGTACCGGTATCCTTGCACTCCGATTTACCGATAGCCCCGGCCGACCCGCTTTACCTTGCCTGGTGTGCCGTAAGCCGGCAAACGATTGAAGGTAATGCCCTGCGGCCTGAGTTGGGGTTATCCGTGCATGCAGCCATGAAAGCCATTACCATCGAAGCCGCTTACTCCTGGCGGATGGAAGACTCGTTGGGCAGTATAAAGGCCGGCAAAATAGCCAATTTTACTATCCTCGATAAAAACCCGTACCTGACCGGTGCCGATGGCCTGCCAACCATTAAAGTACGGGCCACAGTTTTTGAGGGCAAAGAATTTCCGGTAAAACAGCGCTTCCGGTAAACTTTCTAACTTTCGGGTTCGAGGATAAACTCCTTGTTTTCCATAAAGTCTTCGGCAAGGAATTTGTACCGGTCTAAAATACTGCGCACGGCAATTTTCAACTGCCGTTCATTATTAAAATATATATTGCCATATACCCCGGTGGCATAGCCCTGCCAGATACTGCGGTCTTGTTTGCGGTCATAAAGCTGGATGAGCAGGGTGCCCTTTTTTAAGTTGTACTTGTGCTCATCGTACTCCATATCCGTACGGGCATATTTTATCCAGTCTTCGATGCTGGGCTGGTCGTAGCCGTGAAAGTTCAGGCTGTCGTAATATATTTTATAAGACACCAGCAAGTTGGGTTTTTCCTCCTTGTACTTATAGCCTTGCACCGCCAGCCGGTCACGGATCACTTTTTCTATGATGGCATTGGTTAAGGTGGTGGTATCGGTAACCGGATTGGTTTCTTCAAGAAAAGCGTAGGTGCGGTATTTTTTAAACTTGCCGTGATAACTGTAATCGTATTCCACCGGGTATTCGCGATAAGAAAAGCAACCGGTTACAAATAAAATTACTGACAATACAAGTATAGCGGTAAAAGATGCTTTCATAGGCCTGAACTTTTAAGCTACAAGATACTGATAATTCTCCGGTTATCCTAAAGAACGTGACATAACTACGAAAAGTTCGGGGGTTAGCCCTTGTTTTTCTCCACCCATTTGCGGGCGGCAACAAAGGCCAGTAGCCAGGGGGTTACTTCCCACGGGCCTTCCTGGGGCAGGTAAGGCCACTGCCACGGCCTGATCGACCTTTCTATGTGCGGCATCATCGCCAGGTGGCGGCCATCGGCTGAACAAAGCGCAGCTACCCCATCGGCTGAACCATTGGGGTTACCGGGGTAACGTTGGTAGCTGTAGGTGCCGGCTACCTGTACGGCATTTTTATCGCTGATAACAAATTTACCTTCTCCGTGGGCTACCCAAACACCAAGCCGGGTGCCGGCCAGGCCTTTCAGCATTACCGAATTATTCTCCGGAATGGTCATATTAACAAACCCTGATTCAAATTTCCCGGAGTCATTATGCAGCATTTTCGGGTGGCTGGCAGCGCCCGGATAAAGTAAGCCCAATTCCATCATCAACTGGCAGCCGTTGCAAACCCCCAGGCTCAGGGTGTTATGGCGGCCATAAAAATTATCCAGGGCGGCCCTGGCCTCAGCGTTGTATTTGAAGGCCCCGGCCCAACCTTTGGCAGAGCCCAGCACATCGGAATTGGAGAACCCGCCCACAAATACCACCAGGTCAATATCTTCCAGGGTCTCACGGCCACAGGTAAGGTCGGTCATGTGCACATCTTTTACCCTGAAGCCGGCCAGGTGAAGCGCAAAGGCCATTTCGCGGTCGCCATTAACGCCTTTTTCACGGATGATGGCGGCTGTGGCCACTTTCTTTGCAGCCGCTACCGGCAACTCCAGGTCAGCCAGTTGCCCGGTAAAAGCAGAGGGGAAGGCATACGTTAACGGTTGCCTGGCCAGGTTTTCTTTTCTCGCTACGGCCTGTTTTTTATTGGTTTGGTGTAGCTCCAGCAAATGTGATGAGTTGTACCAAATACCCCGCTTTTCATCCACGTCAAATACCCAGCGCTTGCCGTTAAAGTTAATTTCCACCTCCGGTTTGTCCCCAACAACGCCAATTTCATAGTGCAGGATATTGAGCAAAGTAAGCCGTTTCTGCAGGCGGCTGTCGTTTACCTGTACCAAAACCCCCGGCTGCTCACTAAACAATAAGGCCACCAGGTCTTCGCCCAGGGCCGACAGATCGAGTTGCAGACCAATATTTTTATTGGCAAAGCACATTTCTAACAGGGCGGTGAGCATCCCGCCAGCGGAAATATCATGGCCGGCCATGATTTCCTGCTCGGCAACAGCATGTTGGATGGCCTTAAAGGCATCTTTAAAATAGTGGGGGTCGGTAATGGCCGGCACCTTATCGCCTACCTTGCCAAGGGCCTGGGCAAAACTGCTGCCGCCCAAGGGGTAATTATCCCGGGCAAAATCTATGTAGAGCAACTTGCTTCCGGGTGCATCCACCAGGGCCGGTTCAACCACCTTGTTGATATCGGTTACTTCCCCTACACTTGAAATAATTACCGTTCCCGGGGACTTAACCTGCCGCCCGTCCGGGTATTTCTGGGTCATTGACAGGGAATCTTTGCCGGTGGGGATATTTATTCCCAGGGCACAGGCAAAATGGCTGACGGCCTCTACGGCAGCGTACAGGCGGGCATCTTCACCCTTGTTTTTACAGGGCCACATCCAGTTGGCGCTCAGCGATACCCCGGCCAGGTTGCCGGCAACGGGCGCCCACACCAGGTTGGTCAGGGCTTCGGCAACGGCCAGCACCGAGCCGGCAGCCGGGTCCACCAGGGCGGCAACCGGGGCATGACCAATGCTGGTAGCCACGCCTTTGCGGCTATGGTAGTCAAGGGCCATTACGCCCACATTATTCAGGGGTAACTGCAGCTCACCACAGGTTTGTTGTTTGGCCACCTTACCGGTCACCGAACGGTCCACCTTATTGGTAAGCCAGTCCTTGCACGCTACAGCTTCAAGTTGTAACACCTGGTCTAAGTAAGTGGCAAGCGCCTCCTGGTGATAAGCCAGCGGGGCAAAGTGGGCAGGTGTTGTCCGGTCTTCAATAAGGGTTTTGGGCGATGAGCCGAACATATCAAAAAGGCTCCAGTCGATAGGGTTTTTCCCGGCTTTGCCCACAAAAGTAAAGGTATGGTCACCGGTGGTTACACCCACATCATAAATGGGGGCCCGTTCCCGTTCGGCCACCTGCCTGAGTTGGTCATAATCCTTTGCTCCGATGATCAGCCCCATCCGCTCCTGTGACTCGTTGCCGATAATTTCTTTTTCCGACAGGGTAGGGTCACCCACCGGCAGTTTGGCCACATCAATTCTACCACCGGTAGTTTCCACCAGTTCCGACAGGCAGTTCAGGTGCCCCCCGGCCCCGTGGTCGTGAATAGAGATGATGGGGTTTTCGTCCATCTCGGCCATTGCCCGGATGGCGTTGGCTACCCGTTTTTGCATCTCGGGGTTCGACCGCTGGATGGCATTTAACTCAATGGCATTACTAAACTCCCCGGTAGCCACGGAAGAAACGGCCCCGCCCCCCATGCCAATGCGGTAGTTGTCGCCCCCCAGCACCACAATTTTATCGCCTGCTCCTGGCGCATCTTTTAAGCTGTCAGATTTTTTGCCATAGCCTATACCGCCTGCCAGCATGATCACCTTATCGTAGCCGAGCACCTCTTCACCTTCGCTATGCTCGAAAGTCAATACGCTACCGCAAATCAGGGGTTGGCCGAATTTGTTACCGAAATCGGAGGCCCCGTTGGAAGCTTTGATCAGGATATCCATGGGGGTTTGGTAAAGCCAGGGGCGGGGGCTAACTTTTTCTTCCCAGCTTCGCCCGGGTTTGCTGCGGGGGTAGGCGGTCATATATACGGCCGTGCCGGCCAGCGGCAGACTGGCCTTGCCGCCTGCCAGCCGGTCCCTGATTTCACCACCGGAACCGGTGGCAGCGCCATTAAAGGGTTCTACGGTGGTCGGAAAGTTATGGGTTTCGGCTTTTAATGAGATTACCGCAGCAAATTCCCCGGTAACAAAAAAATCGGGCTTATGCTGCGTGGCCGGGGCAAACTGCGTTACGCGGGGCCCTTGCACAAAGGCTACATTATCTTTGTAGGCCGACACCAGTTTGTTGGGGTGCTCCTGCGAGGTTTTTTTGATTAATTGAAAAAGCGAAAGGCGCTTCTTTTTACCGTCAATAACAAACTCTCCGTTAAAAATTTTATGCCGGCAGTGTTCGCTGTTTACCTGTGAGAAACCAAACACTTCGCTGTCGGTGAGGGGCCGGCCCAGGCGTTCACTTACCGAATTGAGGTAGTCAATCTCTTCATCGCTTAAGGCCAGCCCTTCCTGCCGGTTGTAGGCGGCAATGTCGTCAATAGCAAGGATAGGCTCCGGCTGTTTGTCGATAGTAAAAACAGCCTGGTCAAGGCCCTGGTATAAGGCGGACAACATGGGGTCATACGCCTGCCCCGGTTGATGGGGCCTAAACATTTCAATACGCGCTATACCGGCAAGGCCCATGTTTTGCGTTATTTCTACGGCATTGGTGCTCCAGGGGGTTATCATTTCCTTGCGGGGGCCAACAAACGTGCCCGTTATGGCGGTAGCCTGCTGTAATTCCGCCCCGCCAAAAAGCCAGGTTAGTTTAGCAAGGTCGGGCGAAGACAGGGCCTGGGGAACACTGAGGGCATAGATGCCCTTGTCAGGCCGGAGGAAAAAGTGGATCATGCTGCGGTGCGATTAAGGTGCAAAGTTAACAGAAAAAATACTTCGCGAAACAAAGGGGGACAGGCTGGCAGCAACTTTTTTCAACCTTTTTCTACTTAATCCGTAGAAGTAAACTACGGAAACTTTATAAATTCTAATAGTTTCCATAGTTTTGCGCCCGTTATGATTGACAATAAAGATAAAATATTATGCGCAGTAGCCGATTTGTTCCTTAAATACGGCATCAGGAGCGTGTCTATGGATGACATTGCCCGCAACCTGGGGATTTCTAAAAAAACCATATACCAGTTTTTTGCCGATAAGAATGACCTGGTTGAGCAGGTAGCCGATTTACTTATTAAGCAACGGATGTGTGAATACGATACGGGGATCAAGAATGCCGGTAATGCCATAGAGGAATTGTTTGCCGTTTCCAAGCTGGTACGCAAGCATTTTACCGAACTGAACCCGGCCCTGTTATATGATGTACAGAAATATTACCTGAAAGCCTGGGACCAGTTTATAAAATATGAGAATGATGTGGTTTATCATTCGGTGGTCAATAATATAGAACGGGGCATAGAAGAAGGTTACTTCCGGCCGGAGATCAATGCCCGGGTGCTGGCCCGGATCAGGGTGGAGCAGATCCACGTTTCGTTTGACGAGCGTGTATTCCCCAAAGACCAGTTTGATTTTAAGGAAGTGCAGATCCAACTGTTTGACCACTATGTGCACGGCTTGTTAACCAATGCCGGCCTGGAGCTTTACAAGAAATATCAAAAACAAAACGATGAATAGAATACTAACAACTTTAGCCGTGGTCTTTATTCCCTGGCTGGCTGTTGCCCAAACCGGGGAACGGTATTTTTCCCTGCAGGAAGCTATTGATTATGCCTTGGTGCACAATCAGAATATCCTCAATGCCCAACTGGATGTGGAGGCCGCAGAAGGGGTTGTGAAGGAGAATATCGCCACGGGTTTTCCTCAGGTGAACATCAGTGTTGACCTGGCCGACAACTTTGAACTGCCAACCAGTTTTTTGCCTTCGGAGTTTTTTCCCGGGGCACCTCCCGGTGAGCAGGTACCGATTCAGTTTGGCACTAAATATTCGGGCAATGCCACCCTGAGCGCTACGCAAATGGTTTTTGACGGGGTATTTTTTGTGGGCCTCGAAGCGGCCAGGACTTATCAGCAATTATCCACCAAAGAGCATATAAAAACTAAAATAGATGTAGTTGAGGCGGTGTCGAAAGCCTATTATAATGTACTGGTCAACAAGCTCACCCTGGAGCTGGTGGAAAAAAACTATGGCCGCCTGGATACCCTGCTAAATGAAACCAAAATCATGTATGCCAACGGCTTTGCCGAGCGGATAGATGTTAACCGGGTGCAGGTGCAGTTTAACAATATCAGGGTTAACCGCCAGAATTCACGAAAACTGCTGGTGATTGCCGAAGCCCTGCTGAAGTTTCAAATGGGGTTGCCCGTTGATGAACCGATTGTCCTCACCGATGAACTCTCTCTGGATATGTTTGCCGAAACAGGAAAGGATGACTTTAGCTATGACCACCGGATAGAATATTCCATCCTGCAAACCCGCGAACGGCTTGCCCTGTTGGATATAAAACGTACCAAGGTAGAATACCTGCCTAAGCTCGATTTGTATGCCAATGCCGGGGGTATTGCCGGTACCGGCCTGGCCGGTAACTTGTTTAACATCGGCAATGAGTGGTTTACCTTCGGGGTGGTTGGCCTGCGTTTAAGTATCCCGGTATTTGACGGCCTGCGCAAGCACTACACCCTCCAGCAAAAAAAGGCTAAGCTTAGCCAGGTATATAATTCTTACGACTTGTTAAAAAACAGCATAGACCTTGAGCTACAACAGGCAAAGGTGGTTTATACCAACAGTGTTGACTATATGAATGTGCAGTTGGAGAACATGAAACTCTCCGAGGAGGTGTATAAGGTTACCAAGGCCAAATACCAGCAGGGCGTAGGGTCTAATATCGAGGTGATTAATGCCGATGCCGATTACAAGGAAGCACAAACCAAATTCTTTCAGGCCCTTTACGAGGCCCTGGTGGCCAAGGTGAACTATGACAAGGCGCTGGGAAAACTTAACTTTTAAATCACGTAGAAAATCAGATGATAATGAAACTAACTAAACTGCTGTTACCCTTACCCGGGCTTTTGTTGCTCGCCTTTTCTTGTCAGGAAACCGACAGGGTTGAAGCCAAAAAGCAAGAGCTCAGCAAGGCCAAAACCGAACTCTTTGAGTTAAAAGCCCGGGTGGCTGAACTGGAGAAGGAACTGGCCGCCATGGGGGCTATAGAGGCCGATCCTAACCTGACACTGGTATCAACATTTACGGTTAGGCGCCAGCCTTTTGTGCATAAGGTTGATGTGCGCGGTACGGTACGTTCACGCAATAATGTGCTTATCTCGGCCGAGACCCCGGCAGCCGTGCAACAAGTGCTGGTAGTGGAAGGGCAACAGGTGAAAAGAGGCCAGGTGCTGATTATCCAGGATGGTGAAATCCTGCGCAAGACCATTAAAGAACTGGAGGCCTCACTGAACCTGGCCACCACAATTTATGAACGCCAGCAGAAGCTCTGGGCGCAAAATATTGGTACCGAAGTACAATACTTAGAAGCTAAAAACAAAAAGGAAGCCCTTGAACTGAAATTGTCAACCACCCGCTCGCAACTATCTAAAACACGTATTAAGGCGCCTTTTGACGGTATTGTGGACATGATCGATACCCGTGTGGGCGAGATGATCCAGCCGGGTGTGCCGGTAGTGCGTATTGTGAGCATGTCCAATATGTATATCAAGGCCGATGTGTCCGAGTCGTTTATCGGCAAGTTTCGCAAAGGGCAGCCGGTGAAGGTTTATTTCCCTTCAACCGGTAAAACCCTGAACTCCACCATCGCTGCCATTGGCCAGGTAATCAACCCAAACAACCGCACCTTTGAAATTGATGTCAGCCTGCCCAATCATTACCAGGTAAAGCCTTTTATGATTGCCGTACTTACCCTGGCCGACTATGAAAACAAAAACGCTTACGTAGTTCCTACCCGGATCATTCAAAGCGACCGCATGGGCAACTTCGTGTACCGTGTAGTTGACCGGGACAGTACCACGGTAGTGCAAAGGGTTGACATCAACGTGGGCATAACCTATGGTAACCAAACCGAAATTACCAGTGGGTTACACGAAGGCGAAGTGCTGGTGCTGAAAGGGGGCATTGAACTTACCAATGGTGCCGCGGTAAAAGTTGTTGAAGAATAAGTTGCCTTGGAAAAAATGGAAAACAATCGACCCAAAACCGACAAAACCTTCGGCCTCACCCGGATAGCCGTAAACAACAGCACCACAATCCTGTTTCTTACCTTCCTGATTGTGGTTATGGGGGTGTCAACCTATTTGTCCCTGCCCCGGGAAAACTTCCCCGAGATAGCCATCCCGAAAATTTACATTGGCGTAACCCATCCGGGCAATTCACCCTCCGACATCGAAAACCTGATCACCCGGCCGATTGAAAAGCAGTTAAACACGATTTCATCTATTGATAATATCACCTCCACTTCCATCCAGGATTTTGCTACTATCATTGCTGAGTTCACCCCGGATACCGATGCCGATGATGCCCTGAGCAAGGTGAAGGATGCCGTGGACAAAGCCAAGCCCGACCTGCCCAGTGACCTTGAGGTAGAGCCCAATGTATTCAAAATGGATGTTAGTGAGTTTCCCATCCTCAACATTAACCTGTCGGGCAATTATACCTTCGATGAGCTGAAGGAATATGCCGAGTACCTGGAGGATGAGTTGGAGAAGCTGAAGGAGATTTCCAAGGCCGAAATCCGGGGCATTGATGAAAAAGAGGTGAAGGTTAAAATTGACCCCTACAAGCTCGAGGCCGTACAATTAAACTTTGCCGATATTGAAAATGCCATTGCAGCCGAAAATGTTACCATGTCGGGGGGAAGTTACCTTACCGATGGTATCAGGCGGACAGTGCGCATCGAAGGGGAATTTAAAGACCCCAATGAATTGCTCGAAGTGGTAGTGAAACATGAAAAGGGCAACATCGTGTACCTGAGGGATGTGGCTACCGTAGCGTTTGACTACAAAGACAAGGCCAATTACGCCCGCCTGTGGGATAAACCCGTGGTGATGGTAGATGTAGTGAAGCGCAGTGGTGAAAACCTGCTGGCGGCTACCGAAAAAATCCAGGCCATCCTGGCCAGGGCCAAAGCCGATGTTTTCCCTAAAGACCTTGAGGTGGTGGTTACCAACGACCAGAGTAAGCAAACACGCCACATGGTAGCCAACCTTGAAAACAGCATCATTTTCGGGGTAATCCTGGTCGTATTGGTCTTGCTGTTCTTTCTTGGCACCCGTAATGCCATGTTTGTGGGCATTGCTATTCCCTTGTCCATGTTTATGTCGTTTTTAATCCTCGGCATGTTGGGGATTACCATTAATATGATGGTGTTGTTTGGCCTGATTATGGCCCTGGGTATGTTGGTGGACAACGGCATTGTGGTGGTAGAAAATGTCTATCGCCTCATGGAAGAGGGGATGAAGCCCATGGCGGCTACCATGAAAGGCGTTGGTGAGGTGGCCATGCCCATTATTTCCTCTACCGCTACTACCCTGGCGGCCTTTCTGCCGCTGGCCTTCTGGCCGGGCATTATGGGGGAGTTTATGAAGTACCTGCCCATTACCCTGATCATCACCCTGGGCTCGTCATTATTTGTGGCGCTGGTTATCAACCCGGTGCTGGTGATGATGTACATGAAAATAGATGATCACCAAAAGGTTGACCATAAAAAGACCTTACGCAATGTAATTATTTCTATTACCATCGGGTTTGCCTTGCTGGCCCTGGGCCAAACCGGTAAGGTATGGGCCACGGTGCTGGGTAACCTCACCTTGATTGCCATGATCCTGATGCTGCTCAACGTCTATGTCCTGATGCCCCTGTCGCGGATATTCCAGGCCCGGTTTTTGCCGTGGCTCGAAGGGGTTTACGAGAAAACCCTGCGCCTGGCGCTAAACCATATTTACCTGTTCTTTTTTGGTACGGTTGGCTTGTTGCTGCTGTCGCTGGGAATGCTGAAAGTTTTTACCCCGGAAACCATCTTCTTCCCCATTAACCAGCCTAAGTACGTTAATGTTTTTATCGAGTTCCCGGTGGGTACCGACATTGAAACCACCAACGATTTTGCCAGGGAGATCAATGCCCGGATTGAAAAAATCATTGAGCCGTATGCCTTTATGGTGGAATCTATTGTTACCAATGTGGGGCAGGGAACGGCCGACCCCAACGACCCCTCGGCCATCGGCACGGGCGATAGCCCCAATAAGGCCAGGATTACCATCAATTTTGTGGAAATAGAAGACCGGGGGGAGGTGCTGAGCAGTGACGTGATGGAGGAAATCAGGGAGGGCATCCGCGGGTATGCCGGGGTTACGGTAACGGTAGATAAAGATGCGGCCGGCCCTCCGGTAGGCAAACCAATCAGTATTGAGGTAACCGGGGAAGACTTTGTTACCCTCACCGAGCTTACCGAAAGGATGAAACAATTTATCAATGAATCGGGCGTGGAGGGGATTGAGCATTTGAAAACCAACCTGGAAACCGGTAAACCCGAGCTGATTATCAATATCGACCGGGAAAAAGCCCGCAGGTTCGGTTTGTCAACCTACGCCATCGCTTCTGAGTTGCGCACGGCCATCTTTGGTAAGGAGGTGTCGAAATTCAAGCAGGGCGAGGATGATTATGAGATCCAGATCAGGCTGGACGACAAGTACCGCTATGATATTGATGCGCTTTTGAACAAGAACATTACCTTCCGCAACCAGACCAACGGCAAGATGCACCAGGTGCCCATCGCTTCGGTGGCCCGGGCCGAGTTGAGCAGCACCTATGGTTCTATCCGCAGGAAGGATTTAAAGCGGGTGATCACCCTGTCATCCAATGTAAAAGGGGGCTATAATGCCACTACGGTCAACCATCATATTCAAATTGCCCTTGAGGATTTTAAGATGCCGCCCGGTTACACCTACAAATTTGGCGGTGAGCAGGAAAAGCAGGCCGAAGAAATGGCCTTTCTCAGCCAGGCGCTGCTTATAGCTGTCTTTCTTATTTTCCTGATTATCGTAGCGCAGTTTAATAAGATTACTGCTCCGGTCATCATTATGACCTCGGTGCTGTTCAGTACCATAGGCGTTTTCTTTGGCCTGGTTATCTTTCAGATGGATTTTGTGATTATGATGACCATGGTGGGCATTATCTCGCTGGCCGGTATTGTGGTGAACAATGCCATTGTGCTGATTGACTTTATCGAACTTACCCGCAAGCGTAAACGCGAGAAGTTAAATCCCGGGGAACGGTTGCCTTTTAAAGAGATTATCGAATCAATAGTGCTGGCCGGCAAGACCAGGCTACGGCCGGTTTTATTAACTGCCATTACCACCATTTTAGGCCTTATCCCCCTTGCTGTGGGGCTGAATATCGATTTCCTCGGCTTCTTTCAAAACTACGATCCGCACTTTTTTATCGGTGGCGATAGCGTAATTTTCTGGGGGCCCATGTCATGGACAATTATTTTTGGCCTTACTTTTGCAACTTTCCTTACCCTGGTTATTGTGCCGGTAATGTATTTATTTTTTGATAAGGTAAACCTGTGGTTAGGATTGAGCAAATACTAAATAATTGAATTGGTTGGTTTTTATAGCGGCCCTGTTGGTGTTGGTGCTGATAGACTTTTATGTCTTTCAGGGGATAAAAGTATTGCTGAGAAAGTGGCCGGCCTTTTGGCGCAGGGCTGCTTATATAAGTTTCTGGGGGGCAACCTTGTACATCCTGACAACGTTCTTTTTTTATAAAGTTTTGGGGCCACAACGGATGAGCCCTTACCTGCAGCGCTGGTCAACCACCTTCTTTTTTATCCTCTATGTAGCCAAGTTGCCCGCACTTCTGCTGTTAATTTTTGATGACCTTATCCGGGTGGCCAAATGGGCGGTGATTAAATTAGCGCAACCCAAGAAAACATATGTAGGGCAGAAAATCTCCCGTTCGCAATTTCTGGTTAAGGCCTCGGTGGTGGCAGCCGCTATTCCGGCCACCGCGCTGGGCTTTGGCATTTTAAGCGGGGCGTACGATTACCGTGTACGCAGGAAGAGGATTCCGGTGGCCAACCTGCCCCGGGCTTTCCATGGCCTGCGTATCGGCCAGATCTCGGATATCCATTCGGGTAGTTTTTTTAATAAGACAGCCGTGGAGGGTGGGGTTGATTTGTTGCTGGCCGAGAAACCGGATTTGTTTGTATTTACCGGGGACCTGGTAAACAACGAGACTTCGGAAGTGAAAGACTATAAGCCAATATTTGCCCGTGCCCGTGCCCCGCTGGGTGCTTTCTCTACCCTGGGTAACCACGATTATGGCGATTACCACCGCTGGCCTTCGGCAGCCGCCAAACAAAAAAATATGGATGACCTGGTGCAGGTTCACCGGGAAATGGGCTGGGACCTGCTACGGAATGAAAACCGGCTTCTTGAAATAGATGGCGAAAAACTGGCTATCATCGGAGTGGAGAACTGGGGGGCCGGCCGTTTCTCCAAGCATGGCGATATCGCCCGGGCTTACCGGGGCAGTGAAGAGGCCGCAGCTAAAGTACTGCTTTCGCACGACCCCAGTCACTGGGATGCCCAGATACGCCCGGGCTATAAGGATATTGACCTGATGCTGGCCGGCCATACGCACGGTTTTCAGTTTGGTGTGGAAATCGGCAACTTCCGCTGGTCGCCATCGCAGTATATGTATAAGCAGTGGGCCGACCTGTACACCGAGGGCAACCAGCACCTGTACGTAAACCGCGGCTATGGTTTTATCGGCTATCCGGGCCGGGTCGGCATTCTGCCGGAGGTAACTATCCTGGAGTTGGTACGGGCATAGAAAAAGAGCCTAACAAACGTTTGTTAGCGCCATACGGAAGGTAAAAATATAACCACGGCCACCTTGCAGGGTACTTTTTGCCCTCTGATTCCCTGTATTTACCCATTGCCTTGCCGGAGAAGAAGATTGATAAGTATTGGGCAGCTAAAAAACAGACAAGATTTGCTGCACTACATACTCCCCAAACTCAACCAGGGCCAGCAAGGCCAGGCTAATCAGCAGTATTGAAGTAATGGCACATACTATTGAACCCAATTTCTCATATTCCAGGTTAAACAGCCGGATACCCATGGCGCTTTAGCTTAGTTAAGTCCAATTTAAGCAAAAAAAGTAATATTTCAAAATAACCTCCTGTAAATTAACAGAAAGCTTACGGTGTGCATCTCATGGGCTTATTTACCCGGCAGGCGGGGAGTATTGCCGGGGCTACAGGTTTTTATGTGTGCCATCGCAGTAAGGCGGGTTGGCCGTTTGTTTGCAGCCACAAAAAGCCACTTTTTTGCTTTCGGTAATTTCGATAACCACCGGAGTGAAGCCGGTACCCTTGTGTG
>JALSJF010000102.1 GCA_026989505.1 Cyclobacteriaceae bacterium | reverse complement strand
ATGCCTTTCCGGTCAACCTCAGGAAGTTTTAAAATTTCATCAATGTGTTTATCCAGGTAAGTATCATCAGCCTTTACCGTGCCCAGGCGGTCAACTTCTGCGTAAGTTAAGGGCGTTTCTGCCAGGCGGAGGATTTCTTCGCCTGCGGCAGCCGTAACAAACTCCCCGCGGTGGTCAAGGAGTTTCAGGGCATTCCAGTTGACCGGGTTGTGGCTGGCGGTAATGATAATCCCTCCGGCAGCGCCTTCCATAGCTACGGCCATTTCCACGGTGGGTGTAGTGGAAAGGCCGAGGTCGAGGATGTCGAGGCCAAGGGAGGTAACCGCACCTTTTACCAGGCTGGCCACCATTTCCCCCGAAGGGCGGGCATCACGGCCAATCACAATAGTTGTTTTGCCGGAAGTGCCGCCCGCCCAGTGGGCAAAAGCGCTGCTGAACTTAACAATATCGGGAGGCGATAACGATTCTCCCGCAGGGCCGCCAATAGTACCCCTGATTCCGGAAATGGATTTAATGAGTGTCACGAATCAGTAAGCTTGTTGGGTAAAGATAAGACTAATTGAATTTGTCCAGGACCTTCAAGACCTCGGATTTATCCCCTTCCTGCTCACAAGCACCATCATGGCCACAGGAGCCACTGCAGGTAATGCCCATTTTAACCAAATAAGGATTTTGTGAAGCGCAGGTGCCCTTAAACTCCCCGCCTTTTTTAAATAAAAGCCGTACGGACATCAACATAAAGAAGATGCCAATTAATCCGATTGTTAGCAGCAGGGTGGCCATAATTCAATACCTTTGTTAGTGTATTTATAAACGCAAAACTACGCTGCAAAGTTCCGAAAACAAATTATGAGCAACTATTATTTATCCCCCGCCAACGACCCGCACCGCAGTAAAAAACTGGCGGCTTTCGACCGGCTGCTGACCATTATGGACGAGCTGCGGGAACAGTGCCCCTGGGACCGCAAACAAACCTTTGAATCGTTGCGTTACCTTACCCTGGAGGAGGTGTATGAGCTGGCCGATGCCATCATGCGCAAAGACTATAAAGAGCTGGAAAAAGAGTTGGGGGATTTAATGTTGCACATGGTGTTTTATGCCAAAATTGGCTCGGAGAGGCAGTTGTTTGACATCGAATCGGTGTTAACGGCCATTGCCGAAAAACTGATCCACCGCCACCCGCATATTTATGGTGATGTAGAAGCCAATAACGAACAGCAGGTAAAGGATAACTGGGAGCGGATTAAGCTTAAAGAAAAAGGTAATAAATCGGTACTGGGGGGTGTGCCCCAAGCATTACCGGCTTTGGTGAAGGCCATGCGTATTCAGGAAAAGGCCAAAGGGGTGGGGTTTGACTGGCAAAACCGTGAACAGGTATGGCATAAGGTAGAGGAGGAAATCCAGGAGTTTGTGCAGGAAATGAATGCCGCTGACCTGGGGCAAATTGATCGGCAGAAAATAGAAGATGAGTTTGGTGATGTCTTGTTTTCGTTGATTAATTATGCCCGGTTTATTGATATAAACCCCGAAAATGCCCTTGAGCGAACCAACCATAAGTTTATTCAGCGGTTTCAGTTTATGGAAAAAGAAGCGGCCAAAATGAATACGGCCCTGGCCGAAATGACCCTTGAAGAAATGGAGGGGCTATGGGTAAAGGCCAAAGAGGAAGCCGGAACTTTGCCGGATAAAAAAAGGCGATAATTACGTATCGCCCTTTAACTTACAATGCTAAAATCTTTATGAGGCCGTGGCCATTTCGGCCGGACTACCTTTGAGCTTGGCAACTTTAAAGGTTTCCTGGGCGCCATACTCACAGTAGCTGCAGTGAAAATACTTGATTAACTCACCTTCTTCCTCATAAGTAGGCTTGGTAACAATCTCTTCCTTGACAATCCGTAAGGTCTGATAGTTGCATTCCGGGCATTTTAACGCATGCAGATGGCCGGAATACTTTTCAATCTTGGTATAACCGGTTTCTTCATCTACCCATACGTCATAATCAACGCTGAATACATCTTCTTCGGCCTGCATACCTTCATCAAGGTAAACATCCTCCTCTTCCTCACTCAACAACTTCATGGGTTTGCCGGTTTTAGGCGAAATCCTGGGCTTATAACGCAGTTGGCGCAATCTTTTTTCAATATAGAAAGGGTAATAGAATTTGTACATATTATTGGCCACAACCCCGAGGATAAAGGCTACGCAAAGGGTTGTAAACCAACGGATAATAAACCAGAATAAACCTATTTCCTCGAGAAAGGCATTGGCCAGTAAGCTGGCGCCAATCAAGAGCATAACAGTGGCCGACCACAGGGTGCTGATTTCTTTTTCATTGATAAAGTCATACCGTACCTTATAATCTTTGGTAGTAACCAGCTTTAAAACATGAAATAACACCCGAAGAATTGCGACACCAATAAAGACACCGGCTGCAACTCTTGCCCAAAAGTTCCAGGTATCAATAAATTGTAAAGGAGCCTCTTCCATTTTACTTGTTTTGGTTAGGGTTTACTATATATAGTATTATTTATACTTCAAAAATCACAAAAAAATGCGAAAAATGAAATACAAACGTAAGTAACAATATTTTTTTGTTAAAATCAATCATTTTGGCCTAATATACTAAGTTTTTATCTCATTTAAAAATATTAATATATCATTTTCTAACTCGTTTCGGGCTTCATACATGCTCATATGGGCCACATTTTGATAAATATGCCCATGGTGCGGGTACGTTAACCTGTTTATCTGGCTTTCTACATCTTTATACGGCACATGCCGGTCGTGTAACCCCCCGGCAATAAATACATGGCGGTGGTTTTTCAGCACATCCGTTCTGTCGGGCCGGTTGCGCATAGCCAGCATGTAGGCCGTCAGCACTTCTGTGGGCAGGGTTTCCCCCATTCTGAGGACCTTCTGCACTTCGCTGGCCAGGGCGGTCCGGTTCTTTTCGGCAAAAAGGTCAGGCACAAACGATCCGAGGAAAAAGGCGCTGCCATGTTGGTTGATAAAGGTCACGGTTTTGTCGCGCAGGCCTTTTTTTTCTTCACTGTCGGCAAAGGCGGTAGAATTAATCAGCCCCAGGCCGGCAATAGCAGCGGGAAACAGTTCTGCCAGGGCCAGGCTAACATAACCGCCCAGCGAATGGCCCAGGGCCACATATTTGTTGATCTGATAAGCAGACTGCAGGTGTTGATGCACGTTTCCGGCTACCTCATCAAGGGTAAAAGGGGCTGCCGGCAGGGGGCTTTGGCCAAACCCCGGCAGGTCAAGGGTGATGACCCGGTAGCTTGCCGCCAGTGGGGGCACAATTTCCTGCCATAAGGTTAAATCTTCACCGAACCCGTGCAGCAGGACTACGGGCAGGCCATTGCCGCTCTCCTCGCTGTGCAGCATCACTTTATTTCTTTGGCAACTTCTGCAGACATCAGGGCCAGGGCGGTTTGGTAGATGCCCTGCGGGTCAAAGCCGCATTGTTTATGCAGCTCAAGCTGGGTGCCGTGCTCAATTACCTCATCGGGGATACCCAGCCGCTTAAGGGTGCATGGGTAGCCATGGTCGGCCATAAACTCTGCCACAGCACTGCCAAAGCCGCCCATCAGGCAGCCGTCTTCCAGGGTAATCACCTTGCTGAATTTGGCAAACACCCTGGCCAGTAGGGCCTCATCC
>JALSJF010000101.1 GCA_026989505.1 Cyclobacteriaceae bacterium | reverse complement strand
GTAAACCAACATGTTATGCGCAAAATACAGGATGACTCAAAGTTTAAGCATGACCCAAATTTGAGGGTAAAATATTTTGTACTCATCTATTATTCACGATTTTCATGAATAATCCGGGCTAAGCTGGCAATGCCCCCAATAGCAGGGCCTATGCCGGGGTTGGCATGGCCTGTAAAAGCGCATGGATACGGGCCACTATCCCTGCCTCAGGTTGTTGTAGCAGTAGCCGGTTAATATAGTAAAACATATACATAGAAGTAAGCCAGCGGGTGAATTCCTCTTTGCTGCCCAGATGCTTTTTCATGTTGACCATAATCCAGGAGAAATGTTCCCAGGCATCAAAACAGGAATCACAACTGCGGTGGATACCTGTGCAGCACCTGCGGGTAGAGTTGAAGTCGGCATTATAGGCGCGGAAGTGCGGGTTATAGGGGTTGCCGTTTTCCAGACGCTGTTGATTATAAGGAAAATTGGTGCTGACGTTGGTACATACTTCGTAGCCCCAGCGCTGGTCATAAAGCCGGCCACTGGTAATTACCTGATTGAAATAAGCGGTAGTCAGGATGTGCTGCGGATACAATTCGATCATCCGGTCAATCTCGGCACGTACTTTGCCAAAGCCGGCATGGTAATCATAAGCCCCACCCAGGTGGCTCAGGTCGCAGTAATAATTAAACAGCACCTTATTGCCATTTTCAACACACTGCCGTACCACCTTTTCAATCTCTGCGCTTTTGCCCGGGGCCACCGTATAATAAAAGAAAGCGCGTGCATCATCTTTATAATTGGCCAGGGCAATACGGAACAAATCACGTTTACCGGTACCGCGCAGGTTGGCATCTGTCTCGTGGTCGCCCCACACGGCTACGCCCAGGGGCATTTCTTCAAAGCCCTCGTACGGGATACGCACCAGGCCATTGGTGGCCACATTCATTTTAAAGTTATCGTAAATCACCTTTAGCCGGTCGAGGCGCAGGCTGGGCTCACCGCCAACGATGGTTATAAAATTGGTGCCCCGCTCCTTCTCGCGCTGTACAAAACGGGCAAATTCCTGGTCAAGGTTGGTGCCCGTATCCACCATGGCATCCATCCCTTCGGCAAAATAATAGCAACCGGTGCAACGCAGGTTGCACTCATGGGTAAGGTCAAGGGAGATAGAACGTACAGGCCCGGCCTGCCTGATCTGGGTGTAAAGATCATGCAAAAACGGATCCGTTAAATAGGCAGATAAAGCTGACATTTTGCTGACGAAAATAAAACAAAGCTAAGCAAACATTTAGTTTGGTGGCCTACACAGACAAGGAAATTTTACCGCCTACCGTACCTTCCCGGGCTTTGGCACCGGATATTTACCACCGTAGCCGGTCGATATCAGGGTACAGACAAAAACCCCGGGGCCAGGGAGTCAATTTCCTGACGTATCTTACCTGCCTGGTTGGTTTTTCCGGCCGCAGTTAGTTGCAGGTACGTATAGTACAGTTGGCCGACTTTCACATAGCGTAGCTCATGCGCTGGCAAACCGGCCAGGTAGGGATCCTCTTCGGGGGGCAGTCCATTGGCCAGGGTGTGCAAGAGGTTATCCAATTCCCGGCCTACCACAAACGTATTTTCCCCCGCTCCAACCTGCTGGGCCAACACCGGAGCGGCAAATTCTATAGTACGTTTGTCATCGGTATTTAACACCACCCCGGAAAGGCGCTCTTTCAGGGCAATGGCATTACCGAGATAGAATAAGCCAGCCATATGGTCACCCCCGGCTGCCGCCCGGTCAATAATATGGGCAATATTAACCTGCAGCACTTGTTGGTCCAGCCTGGCCCCTTCTTCCTGGCCTACCAGCACAATACTGGCCCCGGTGGCGGAAAAATCGGCCCGCCACAGGGTCACCTGCGGAAAAACAGTCCGGAAAGTAGCAGCAATAATATTAAAACTCTCGGGGGTAAGCTGGTAAAGGGGCAGCCATTGGGCGAACACTCCGTGCTTACGCAACTTTTGTTTTGCCTGCTGAAAATGTTCAACAGTATATAGGCTGCCCGTACCAGCATGCCAGGGAGTAAAAAGATCCCCTATAATAACATCGTATTTCTGGTTGGTGCCAAGCAGGTAATTACGTGCATCGTCCGAAATAATATGTACCCGTTCATCCTCAAAGAGTCCGTTAACCCAGGATGAAAAGTACTTTTTAGCGGCCGGTATTACGTTGCCCACCAGCTCAACTACCACCACATCCTCTACCGCATGGTCGAGGGCAGCCCCGGCTGTTATGCCGGTACCCATACCGAGAAACAGGGTCTTTTCGGGTGCCGGGTGAATTAGTAGCGGCACATGGCCCTGCATTTGTTCTACCAGGGCAGAACGGGAGTCGCCCAGTACATAAAAATTATTCAGGCGCATCTGGATATTCCCTGCCGCTTCAACTACCGTTAACACGCCATCGCTGGACTGCCATCTATCCAGTAATTTTTGCTGCCCGTTTAATTTAACCAAGGGCGGATTAGCTGTCATCAAAACACCGAAAGCACCAGCGACAGGCAGCACTATCCATCTACGCATTTCTTTTTTTCCCAACTGCTGCCTTATCATCCAGAGCGCCACTGCCGCATAAAGAATGGCGGTTATCTTAAGGCTGCTCCACAGGCCAACCGCGCCAAGCAAAACAAAACCGGCCAGGATTGGCCCCACCGTACCGCCCAATGAATTTAGTAAAACCAGCTTACCCACAAATTTTCCGGGCAGCCCACCCGATTTAGGCGCTGCCTTGAGCAAGAATGGAAATACGGCCCCTAAAATTACGGTAGGCAGAAAGACCACCTTGATGCTAAGCCCAAAAACTGCTTGCAGATATGCAGGCCAGGAAGCACCGGCCGCAATATAGTTGAGCCCCCCCGTGGCAGCATTGAAGACCACAGACGAAAAGCCAACCAGTACCGAACTCAGGGAAAAAAGGATTAACAATATCTTAACCGTAGAAAATGAGAGGCGGGCCAGCAAGTGGGCCAGGAAGCCACCAAACCCGAGGGCAATAAGAAACACGACCAGGATAGCGGAAAATGAGTAAACCGAGTTTTGCAGCACCTGGGCGAACATCCGGGTCCAGATAGTTTCAGCGGCCAGGGCCAGCAAGCCCGAAGCAAAAGCCAGCACCGCAAACTGCCGGGGCGTTAAGTCAACAACCGAAGGCGCCCCCCCGGGTGTTTTCCGGGCTGCAGGGCTGGCTGCCGGATTTGTCTTGCTTGCCGGCAGGCGGTCGGCAATAAGGGCCGCCACACCTATACCGGCAGCCGTCACCATCGCCACCGTATAGGTTACCGTTACCCCATAGGCTTTCATCAGGATATACCCGGCTAAGAAGGCCCCAAGCGAGGCACCCAGGGTATTTACGGCATAAAGAATGGTGCCGCGGCTGACTAATTTACCATAGCCCTCACCCACATATTGGGCCAGTACCGGAAAGGTGCCACCCATCAGCACAGTAGGCAACAACAACAGCGTGGTACTAAAAACAAATTTCATTAACGTGAGCGCCCCCTGGTTACCACCAAAAGCATTAACCAAAGCAGGATAGTGCGCTTCATAAAAGCTTATACCCGGTAGCCACAATAAGGCCGTAAGGGCAATACCTGTTTCCAGTAAACCATAAGCGGCCAGTGGCCGTTTTAAACGCCCGGCAGCATTGCCAATCA
>JALSJF010000100.1 GCA_026989505.1 Cyclobacteriaceae bacterium | reverse complement strand
GATTGCAAAATAGTATCCGCTAATTTATGGTGGCGGCAGGCCGCACCCCATGCGGGCGCGGTATTTTGCTTTCATGGGCCGGGATCACTTTTTCATCGTCTGGCCGGGCTGTGCCACCCCAGCCCCCTGCGAAGGCGAAAGCCAATTGTATTTCCCGGGTATAAATTTATAAACGAATTTTATGTAAAATTGTTTTTTACCGAATACGCTTGCCCAATGGATGTAAAAATTGAAGAGAGCTGGAAAACTGCCCTGCAGGATGAGTTTGCCAAGCCGTATTTTCAGGAACTGGCGGCATTTGTGCGGGCGGAATATGCCCACCACAAGATATACCCTCCGGCAAAACTTATTTTCAATGCCTTTAACAGTTGCCCGGTTGCGGAAGTAAAGGTAGTTATTATTGGCCAGGACCCCTATCACGGCCCGGGGCAGGCGCATGGCCTGTGCTTTTCGGTGGGTGAGCAGGTGGCTATGCCGCCTTCGCTGGTCAATATTTTCAAAGAGTTGCAGGATGACCTGGGCAGGCCTTTTCCGCCTCACGGTAACCTGCAACGGTGGGCGCACCAGGGGGTGTTGCTGCTGAACGCTACGCTGACGGTACGGGCGGCCCATGCCGGCTCGCACCAGGGCAAGGGCTGGGAAGAATTTACCGATGCCGCCATCCGGGTATTGAACGGGCAGCGTGAAAACCTGGTATTCCTCTTGTGGGGGGCTTACGCCCAGCGCAAGGGGGAGATTATCGACCGTCAGCGGCATTTTGTGATTGAATCACCCCATCCCTCACCTTTTGCTGCCCACAGGGGTTTTTTTGGCAGCAAACCGTTTAGCCGGGCCAATGACTACCTCGTAGCTGTTGGCAAGCAGCCGGTTGACTGGTAGGCCCGATTATAAACGATGGCGTGCAGGGTTTAAGGCGTTTCTACGGCCGTTTTGCCTACCGGGTATGTGCCTGGCGGCATAGAAAAACAGGTAGAAACTTGCTATTATGCCACGTTTTCACTTAATATTGTACTTATAAAACTTTTTAAATAATTTATTAGCTATGAAAAATGTATTCAAACTAAGTTCGCTGTTATTCGTTGGCTTAGTATTATTCCAAGTTTCTTGTAAAAAAGATGAACCTGCCCCGGCAGACCCCTTACCGGATCCCGCAGGTAAATGGAGGTTAACTTCGGCTGTACTTGTTGAGCCTAACCCTTTAACAATCACCAGCTTTCCGGTTAACGATACTACACTTATTACCCTTGAGGTGCCGGCTGGTGCAGATGGTGCCCAAACAACTACTATGTTGGTAGGCGGAGCTTTGGCGGCTACCACTTGCGCGGACCCTGCCAACTACGCAAGTTTTTATATTGAGTTAACGGCTGATAACAATGCCCTGGTATTCAATTGCGCAGGAGAAGGCGCCTCGGGCACGGCCGGCACGTGGGCTGTTGAGAAGGCAAGTGATGGAACCTACACCCTCACGTTAAGTGTGACCTTGCAAGGAATTTCCCAGCCTGTTCCTATTATTCTGGAGGGCATGGAATTGACCGATACCACCCTCAGCGGCAGGGCCGTTGGCTATCCGATGAAAAAAGATTTTCTTAAGGATATTAGTGAGCCCGGTAACCTACAGACAATGACGACCGATATGACCTTTACCAAGGTTCCGTAGGATATAATAGAATTAATTCAAAAAAAGGGCTGCTTCAATCAGGAGGCAGCCCTTTTTTATGTTTACAATTTAATTCAACACCGGCAGTTCGTTGCCAGGGTAATTATTCGGGTTTACCAGCGGAATAGTGGCCGCAAACGTACGGTTAATTGCTTCGATAAACCGGTTGGCAATAAAAGCGGCCCCTCTGGGGTTAGGGTGGATGCCGTCTAAAGAAAAGCCACCAAAAGGTGGGAAGATACTGGCGGTGAGCAAGGAACCCTCAATGCTTACGCCCCTGGCGGCAAACTCCCGGAAAATTGCATTCATATCCACCAAGGCCAGGTTTTCGCTGTATTGGCCGGCTACCGCTTTGATTACGGCATTAAACTCAGCCGTGCGGGCGGCAATTATGCTTTGTTCTTCCGGGGTGAGGACGTACGCATCTTCCAGGGGGGCTTCGGTACCCACTATGCCAGCGCCAAGGTCCCGGCCAATTACCAGGGCACTGCGGAAGGTGGGCAAATCACTGCCGGTAGCCGGGCGGATGCTGGCCAGCCCGCGGTGGCTTAAGTCGGTCAGGTACTCATCATAAAGCAGCAGGGCATTTGCCCCAAAGGTAAAGTCCACCTGCCTTTTTCCGGCTTCGGCAGCAGTGATCTCTCCGGCCGCGAGCGCTTCTGCCAAACCTTGGTTATAGTTGGCATATTGTTGGTTCAGGTTATAAACGGCCAGGGTATCTGCCGGCACGCTGTTGTTGAAATATAAAAAATTGTATGGCACTGTGGTAAAGAAAGGGATATCGGTGACATCCGGTATGTTGGCTATTACCCCTTGCGCCCCGTCTTGTACGAGGCGGGCAATAACGGTTGCGTATTTTGCCGTAAAAACAGCCACCGAAACCAGGTCATCACCGTTGCTGCCATCACCGTTTTCGTTGCCGGTAGCGCCTCCTGTGGCGTACCCCAGGATATCGTTATTGCCCAGCCAGAAAGTAAAGAAGGTGGCGTTGGCCGCCAGGGCATCGCTTAACACCGAACTATTGGTTACATCCAGGGCAAAACGTTTGAAATACCTGTTTTGCCCGGCATAACCGGCCACATCAACATCTATCAGGCGCAGGCCGGGTACACCAAAGTTGTTCAGGGCGGTTTTATCGCCTGCATAATTGTCATTGAACGGGTCTCCCGGAATGATGGGCATAGGAAAGGGATTGGCCGGATTAACCAGAATCAGGCGGCCCATGGGGGTGCCATCGGTAGTGGTGCCCGAATAACCAACGGGGGAATTAATGTCGGGCTGGTTGAAGGTAACGGGGATTACCCGGTTGATTTGCCCGGCAATAATATTTACATACGCATTGGCCTGCCCCTGGTCGTACAAAGCACCATTGGCAAACCCTGCGGTAAGCGAATTGCCGATGGCAATAGTTTTACTGAAATCTGCGGTGCCCGTACCCGGTGTTGGCAGTTCCGGGAATTTATATTGGCAGTTGCTGCACAGGACAATGATAAAGTAAACCGGTAAACGCTTGTAAAGCCGCATACAATTAATTTAATAGTTGGTCGAACGTTAGGGTTACATAGTAGATAGCCCCGAGGGTGGGGCCGCCAAAGCTAAGTACGTACCGCTTGTTTAAGATATTAGACCCGCCCAGTTTTATCCATGACTTGAAGGCCGGCAGCCGGTAACTTATCTGGGCGTCCAGGGTACCCACAGCGGGCACGTCACCACGGCCAAAGGCGGCTTCCCAGCGGAAAGCATCCTGCCAGCGGAAGGTGAGGTTAAAGCCCATCTTTTCGGTAAGCTTGCGGTTACCAAGGCTGACATTAAACTTGTGTTCGGGGGTGTTGTAGTCGTTGAGAAAACCGGGGCCAAGCCCTTCTACCAGGCGGTTCCAGTTGTAGTTGCCGCCAAGGACAAAACCACGGCCAATAGTATAATCGGCCCCCAGGGCCATGCCGGCACCGGTAACCCGTTGGTTAAAGTTGGTGTAAGTTTGGAAGGTGTTTTCCTGGCCAACGGTAGTATTGGGGGTTAACAATACCTGGGCATTGCGGATATTCTGTTCGGTGAGCGGATTGTAGCCCCAATAATTGGGGTCGTTGGGGTTGTTGCTGGTGCCGGTGGGGATGATAATGGCCCCGGCCGCCTTCCGCACCTGTATCTGGGTGATGAAGTCGTTGTAGATATTATAATAAACGGCTATGTCCAGCATCAGCCTTTTATTGATCAGGCTTTTGTAGCCGATTTCAAAGGAGGTAACCTGTTCCGGCTTTACCTCGGCTGCACCGTCAACTTTTTCCAGCAATGCCAACACCTCGGGGTTGCCCATCTGCATGGGGTCGCCACTTTCGGCAATTTTTTTTATGAAGGCTTCAACCGATAAGGCAGAATAGGCATTGTCAAAAACATTGTACTTCTGCCGGTAATAATCAAGCCCGCCTATCAGCCTGGCCGCCACTACGTTTAAATCGATATGCTGGCCCTGGGTAGTTGGGTTACGGAAGCCGGTTTGGAAGGAAAGCCTGATATTATGGTCTTTGGCCGGTTTAATCACAGCCGATACCCGGGGGTTAACCTGGCCCCGGAAGTTTTCATTTTTATCGTACCGTAGCGAGGCGGTAAGTTTTACTTTATGGTTAAGCAGCGACTTGCCGGCCTGAACGAAGGCCCCGTACTCCGAGATGGTAATGGGCCTGCCGGGGGAGTCGGCAAAGATGGTGCCGTTCGAGCGCAATTCGTACAAGCGGTAACTGGCCCCCAGAAGGATATCGGCAAAAGCTAGCGTTTTCGCCAGGTTATATTGGCCTTCAACCTGGTACATCCGGGAGTTGTCGGCAAACTTAGAACCACCGGGGATCACCTGCCCCAGGGCGGTGGCTTTGGCCGCCTCAAATTCAGGGGTGCCGGGCAAAAGACGGTTGAAGTCGGCCGCTTTTCTGGCCGCCTCATGGGCTTGTTCCGGGGACAGGCCATTTAGTTGGGTGGCCCACAAATATTGAATACCATAGGTGCCAAACCAGGTTTCATTGGATTCCCAGGCATCATTAATCAGCACTCCGGTTAAATCGGCTACGTAGGAGTCCCCCGAGTTTTCCAGGGTGGTATAGGCCCGCACAAAAAAATCCGGTGAGCGAAGCTCGATTTTATGTTGTTGAATGTTGAAGTTGGCCAGTGAATACCGTTGCACACCGGTATAAACCGTTGTGCCATACCCGATGTTGTAGTTGTAAGAGAGTTCCAGTTGATCGTTCAGGCGGTAAAAGATGCCGGCATTGCCCCGCAGGTTTTTGGCGTTATAATCTACCAGGTACTCTTCTGCATAGGGCGTGCGCGACACTACCACATTGGGTAGTTGGCTGGGGTCAAGGCCAATACCGGTGGCAATGGAAGAAAAAAGCGGGTTGGCGGCCAGCAGGCCCAGGCTAAGGGCCACCTCATCGCCATAGGCGTGCAGCCGGTCGGCCCCGGGGTTATGGTCAAAGCCATCCGGTTTCGACAAGAAATTACGGTCGTTCAGGGAGGTGCCGTACCAGTCGGTAGCTTTGCTGAAGGTAAAGTTCACCTTAAAGGCCAGTTTATCTTTAAACGCTTTGGCATAGCGTATTGACCCCTCGAACATAGGCTGTACAGCACCGGGGCCAAGGTTCTCGTTGCCGGGGTTAAGTAAGGGGTCCTGGGCATTAAGGTTGGTGCTGCCAATATGGTTTACCCCCTGTTTGTAATAGGCGCTCAGCCCCTGGTATTCAAATGGGTTTTTGCTGTTGATCAGCAGGATGCCGTTAAAAGCATTGGGCCCGTATAAGGCGGAGGCTGCCCCGGGAATAAACTCGATGCTTTCTACATCAAGGTCGGACGGGCCGGTAAGGCTGCCGATAGAAAAATTAAGGGCCGGGGCCTGGGTATCCATGCCATCAATAAGCTGTACAAAGCGGGTATTGCCGGTAGAATTAAAGCCCCGGGCATTGAATATCTGAAAGTTTATGCTGCTGGTGGTCATGTCAACCCCTTTAAGGTTGGCAATACTTTTATAGTAGGAGTCGGAGGCGGTATTACGAATATCGAGGATACCGATTTTTTCAATGGTAACAGGCGACTCAAGAATGTTTTCTTCTACACGGCTGGCGGAAACCACAATTTCCTGGCCCAAAACTATGGGTTGCTCGGTAAGCACTATCTGCATATCCGTAGTTACCGCTTGCTTAATGGTAATTTCTTGGGTTGAAAAACCTATCATGGAAACCATTAGGGTAAAGGGCAGCTCTTTTTCTAAGGAAAAGTTGAAATACCCGTCAAAGTTGGTTGTTGTACCCAACAGTGTTCCTTGTACCGCGATATTAACCCCGGCCAGGGCTTCACCCTTTTCATCTTTTACCGTACCGCTGACCTTTACGTTATCTTGTGCCCGGCCAGTTGACCAAAACAGGGCGATGAGGGCAAAGGTAAGAACAGCAGGCAGACGCATAGCTTGAGGCTAAATTTGCAGTGAATTTACTAAATATTCGGGGCATAAAAAAAGCACCGGCCGGAACCGGTGCTTTGCAACAGGTTAATAAGAACTATTTGTTAAACATTTCATCAAAAGTTAACGACAGATAATAGGTGCTGCCAATGGCCGGGGCACCGTAAGCCTGGATGTACTCATCGCCCAGGATGTTTGTAGCCCCAATTTTAACCACCGAACGGATGCCGGTAAGCCTATAACTTAGCTGCAGGTCGAGGGAAGAGAAAGAAGGCACAGGGCCGTTGCCAAAGGTGCCTGTCCAGTCATAGCTATCCGACCAGCGGTACGCTACGTTAAAGCCAAAATTGTTAAAGGCCTCGCGGTTACCAAACTGCACTTTATACCGGTGGTTTGGAGTGTTGAACCCCGGGATATTATCCGGGTTTGACTGCGGGTCAAGGCTGAAATCGGTATAATTATAGCTGCCGCCCAGGTCATACCCCCGGGGAAACAGGTAATTGATGCCGATACCTACGCCATTGGAAGTTACCGGGTCGGCTATGTTGGTGTATAACTGATAAACATAGGAAAGTTTAGGCCCACCCAACGACTGGGAAGCGAGGGCGGCCAGTCCGGAGGTAGGGTCTGTTGGGTCAAGGTTAGTTGCGTCAAACTCTTCCGGCACCACCACTACGGTATTGATTAGCTGGAAGTTAGTGTATTTGTTGCGATAAAAATTGAAATCTATCATCAACTTATTGTTAACCACCCCTTTATACCCGATCTCAAAGGAGGTAACCTGTTCCGGTTGCACAAGGTCTGTTTCTGCGAGCACCAGATCGTTCGGGTCGCCACTGGCGGCAAAAGCCCCTGCCGAAGAAGCCGTATAAGCATTATCGTAGAGGGTTGAACCGTTGATGGTGTAGGGACCTCCGGGTAAATCAAGTGTGCGGGAGTACATGTCCAGGTTCTTTTGGGTACCGCCTACCAGGGTGGCCGGGCCCAGGTCCAGGGCAATAAATTGCGACTGGGTATCGGGGTTACGGAAGCCGGTTTGGAAGGAGGCCCTGATATTATGTTTCCGGTTGGCATCCACAGACCACACGGCAAAGGCCCTGGGCGAAAACTGTCCTTCAAAGTTTTCGTTTTTATCGTACCGGACCGATGCCCCCAGTTTCAGGTGGTCGTTGGCCACCCTTTTTGAGGCCTGCACATAAGCCCCGTATTCATTAATGGGAATCGGGCCATCGGCATCGTTAAAGATTGTGCCCGAAGAGTTCAACATATAACGTCTGTAGTGGGCCCCGGCCACCACATCCAGCCAGCTTATTTCATTCTTAAAATTATAACTTCCCTCGGCATGGAACATTTTCGAGGTGTCAATAAATTTGGAGCCGGTGGCCAGGTCGGCCAGGTTGGTGATGCGGTTTTTTTCCGCCTCAAACTCGGGGGTGCCCGGTATCAGACGCCCCTGGTCAGCCTGGTTACGGGCAAAACGATGGGCCGCTTCCGGGCTGTTGCCTAAAGCAATAGCGGTAATATAACTGCCGGCATACTGGGTAAACCAATCCACATCACTTTTCCAGGCCCGGTTAATATTCCAGGCTAAAAACCTTGAGTCGTAGGCATCCCCGGCATCTTCAAACGAGCCATAGGCGCGGAGAAAGAAGTTATCCCCCTTTAACTCAATTTTATGTTGCTGCAGGGTGAGGTTTTTGAGGGAATACCGGCTGAAGCCCTGGTAAATAGACGTGGCCTTGCCGTAACGGTAAACATAGGAAAGTTCCATCTTATCGGTAAGCCGGTAATTAAGGCCCACGGAGGCTTTCATGCTTTTGGTATTGTAGTCAATCAGATCCACTTCTTTATAGCCGGTACGGGCAATTTTTTCCCTGCCAAATGTTCCCGGAGGCGCTACTATACCAACACTTGCCGCTATGGCATCAAAATCCAGGGTAGTGGCAATGGCATCGCCATAAATGTTTACCCCGTTATAGTTGGTGTTGTACTGGCCGGGGTCTTCTTCGGCATGCTGGGAGTAGTCGGTTGCCCACCAGTCCTGCGCCTGGAGATAGGAGAAATTAACTTTAAAGGCAAATTTATCGTTAAAGGCTTTGGCATAGCGGATATTCAGGTCGTAAAAGGGGTTGGTGCCGGCAGCCTGCTGGTTGGTTACCCCTCCTTTGGCCATTACACTTAGCCCCTGGTATTCAAACGGGCTCTTGCTGGTCATCAACAAAATACCATTAAAAGCGTTGGGGCCGTAAAGTGCAGAGGCGGCACCGGGTACCAATTCTACCCCTTCCACGTCAAGCTCACCAATACCTACAATGTTGCCCATAGGAAAGTTAAGCCCGGGGGCAGCATTGTCCATGCCGTCAATGAGTTGCACAAAGCGCACATTGGCCATGGTAGCAAAGCCGCGGGTATTCACCGATTTGAAGGTCATACTGGAGGTGTTCATCTGCACACCTTTTAAATCTTCGATACCATCATAAAAATTGGCAGCCGGGGTGTTTTTGATGGCCAGAATCCCCATTTTTTCTACGGTTACCGGGGATTCGAGGATGGATTCCTCCACCCGGGAAGCGGAAATTACTACTTCCTGTCCCATAATTGATTGTTCGGCAAGGGAGATGGTAAGGCTGGTCGCGTTGTCTGCGGTAACTTCCACATTCTGGCTGGCATAGCCTACCATGGATACCCTGATAGTTAAAGGGAATGATTCCCTGACTGTGAAACTAAAATTACCGTCAATATCAGAAACAGTTCCCACAACGGTACCTGTTACCAAAATGTTTACACCAACGAGGGGTTCACCATCGGTACTTTTTACAGTTCCGGATATCTGGTTGGACTGCGCCCAGACCAAGGTTGAGCACATAGTTAGCATCCAGGAAATTAAGGCAAATCTTTGTAAAAGGTTCTTCATAATTAGAATAGATGTTTGGTTTACTAAGTTTAAATTCTTGAATAAAGTTGTAAAATAGTAAAAATTTGAGGATTTCAACTAATCAAAGGGCAAGAAAATTACGTTCAGGGTTAGCCCTGATGTCCGGAGGCCCCGGCATCATCCGCCCTGTGGGCGGAAATTCCGGTAAATTTTCCGGGTTAAGGAGAAACCGGATTTTCTGCTGATAGTTCAATAAGTTGCGTAATTTTGTTTCGTATTAAGCGGTAAAATGACCAAGTTAACCCATGTAGATAAACAAGGTAACCCGGCTATGGTAGATGTGTCGGCCAAGCAGGTAACCCTGCGTACGGCAACGGCTGAGGCCAGGGTAAAGCTGGGGGAGGAAATCGTTAAACACCTCCGGGATGATGAGCTTTACACCAAAAAAGGGCCGGTTTTTCAGACGGCCATTATTGCCGGTACCCAGGGGGCCAAAAAAACGGCCGAATTAGTGCCTTTTTGCCATCCCGTAGGCCTTGACGACTGCAAGATAGCCATTACGGTTACCGGTACTGAGGCCGTAATAACCTGTACTACCAGGGTTACGGCTAAAACCGGCATTGAGATGGAAGCGATCACCGGGGCCAGCGTGGCGGCCATCACTATTTACGATATGTGCAAGGCCATGAGCCATGATATTGAGATTCTGGCCGTCCGCTTGCTGGCCAAAACCGGGGGTAAAAAAGATTTCTTACGTACTTCGTAAACTACTGCATCATGGCGCATCAAAAACATGCAAAACTGGCAAGACCTGCCGGAGGCCAATGGGGCCGCACCGAGGTGGCTATTTTAGGGGCGCCCTGCGGGGAGATTAAGGCCCTGGTGGGCGAGATTAGCCGGGGGCTGGCCGGGGAACTGCCGCTGGCCTATGTGGATGCCGACCATCATGCCCCTGCAAGCGGCCAATGGACCGCCCTGGACTATGGGGTGGCCGAACAGTTAACCGATAAAATAACCCACTATGAATTGCAGTATGCCGGGGAGCGGTCACATTTCTTTTCTGCGGCCGACCTGGTTTTGGTTAATGGTAACCACTTTACCGCCCATACGCAGATTGCCTGGGTACACCCCAAAAAATCACTGGCAAAAAAACTGCCTAAGCTCACGAATGTTGGCCTGGTTATCCTGGACGAAGGCCTGGAAGCGCTGCCGGGTTTCCTGGCGGAACATGTAGCCGGCAAGGGGGTAAAGGTTGTGCCCCGCAGGGAGGTGGCGGCTATTGTGGCCTATATAAAGACATTAGTGACTGCCAACCGGCCCCCGCTCTACGGGCTGGTACTTACCGGGGGCAGAAGTACGCGTATGCAGCAGGATAAAAGCCAATTGGTTTACCATGGGGGAGTGCCCCACTACCAGTACCTGGCCGGCTTGCTGGCCGAAAACTGTGCCGAGGTATTTGTTTCGGTGCGTGATGAGGAGCAGGCCGGTACCTTCAGCCTGCCGGCCATTACCGATAAATTTATCGGCCTGGGCCCATATGGGGGCATACTCAGCGCCTTTCAACATAACCCCAATGCGGCCTGGCTGGTGGTAGCTGTTGACCTGCCTTTTCTGGATGCCGGCACCTTAAATTATTTAACGGCACAGCGGGATACGACCAGGGTGGCCACATGCTTTATTGACCCGCAGGGTGAGTTTCCGGAGCCCTTGATTACCATCTGGGAGCCCCGGGCTTACCCGGTATTGCTTGGTTTTCTGGGCAGGGGCTACTCGTGCCCCCGCAAGGTGTTAATCAACAGTAAGGTGAAAGTGCTGGAAGAACGGGACCCGGCCGCCCTTACCAACGTGAATACCCCCGAAGAACTGGCGGCTATCCGGCAGCATCTGGAGGGATAACCTCTGGCCGCGGCTACCGGGCTATGGGTTGGGCAGGGAGTCCAACATTTGTTTCCTCCGCTGTTGTTTCTGCTGCCTGTGGGCAGCGGCCCAGGCGGGTTCCGCAAATGTGGCTAACCAAAAATAGTCGGCTATCTGCTGACGGTCGGCCTGACTGAGTTGTAACGGGGGCATGAGGTTGAAGTTACGCACGGCCCCGGGCATAATCGATTTTTCCTTATCCGGGTTATTAATCCAGGCGATGATCCTTTGTTTAAACTCATCTTCGGGGAAGGCGTTTTTATAATGACGCTGCACCATAAAAGCCGGTGGCGCCAATCGCTGGCCGGGTTCCTGGGTGCCGCCATGGCAGGCGATACAATACATTTGATAAAGTTTGTAACCGGGGTGACCGGTAAGGTCGGCCGCAGCGGCCGCAGTGGCCTGCTCCCCGCCTGACCGGGAGGCCGGGCCACAAGCGGCAAGGAACACCACCCCCATGCTGAAAAGTAAAATAGTTCTCATGTTGTCATCTGTTTGTGGTAAAAATAGGGATGCAAACCCCCTTTTGGTATGATCCCGGTCACGTAACCAGGAAATCAGCCTACCTGTGCGCTGCCGGTGGTGGCAGCCTGACCAACGGGTATAATACCAGCATGAGCAAGCTTACTGCCAGGATACCCCAGGAAAGGCCATAGACATCGGCAAGCCAGCCAATAATCACGGCAAAAACAGCGGTAAAAATGGAGGTTAGCTGCGACATTACCGATAATACACTGGCATGTACCTCGGCCTGGCCGAGGGTGGTAATTTCGGCTACGGCCGAAGGTTTGCGCAGGTTTTCGAGCAGCAGCAGGAAGATAAACATGATGATAATAATGACCGGATAAAGGAGGTAAGCCATCATCGCCCCACTCAGTATTCCCAGGATAATACCGGTTGCCAGGGTAATATTCAGCAATTTGGTTGGGTTGCCGATTTTGTTTTTAATCGGTTCGGCATGGCGCGAGGCAAAAGCGCTGGCCAGGAACATTAAAAAGTAGGTAAGGCCCAGTAATACCGATAATTTCTCGTGGTCGGAAAAGGCAAAAAATAAGGGCACTACCATTACAGATGATTTGAGGAAGGGCTGGATGAAATCCTTCAGACTCTTGTAATACCCGCCATAGATAGAGGCATTAACCAACGTTTTTAGTAACAACCGGCTTTGCAGGGCTCTGAGGAATACCTTGCCGGTAGCGGTGATTTTGTGCCGGGCCGGTTGTTTTTTCTGCGGTTGCTCATCAAGGTAGGCAGGATAAGACAAAACATTGAAAAAATCGACTACGTAGGGTACTACAGAGAAGAGGAAAATAACATTCAGGTTCTCGTTGAAAAACACCAGAATACCGGCCAGCAAGCTTGAAATGGCACTGCCAAATTGCGACCAGGAGCGGGTGTGGCCATAGTAATCAACGCGCAAGGCAGCCTGCCCGGTCCTTACCAGGTAGCTGACAATCAAGGCTTTGTTGATGCCGGAGCGCATGGCATCGGCCAAGGCATAAAACAGCATGGCCACTGCAAATACCCAGAACCCCTGGCCCAGGAAAAAGACCAGAAAGGAGAGGATATAAACCAGGAACGTGGAGGCCAGGGTCAGGCGCCTGCCCAGGGCATCGGCAATTACCCCGGAGGGGATTTCAAAAATATTGATGGCCACCTCCCGGATGGCATAAAGGCTGCCGATTTCGAGGTAACTAAGGTCTTTTTGCAAGAAAAAAATAAACAGGAACGGCTCAAAAAAGCGCAGGTTCTTTAAAAAGCCGTAAAGGCAGAACTTGTAGTACTGTTTGTCTTTAATGATTTTACCCATAATGTGTGTCGGGCCACCTTCGGGCCTGTCTTATGGCCGGGGGTTAGCGGCCCTCCTGTAGTTCTTTTTCCAATTGCTTGCCCAGCCGGTCGCACAATGCGTTTATTTGTTGCGCCATAGCTTCATCTCCGGTGGCGTTGAGCAGGCTTTGCCCCATGCCGCCCAGGGTATCAATATAAAACTTTTTCATTTCCACTACCTGCATCTCTTTGGTCCACAGGTCGAGGCGCATGGTGTTTTTTTCCCTATCATCCCAGACGGCAATGCTGATGGCCTTGGTGTGGTCGTCATCTCCGGGTTTGTCGGTGGCGTGCCAGGTGATGTCTTCGGGGATGTTGTTTTCGTCCAGGGTTATGTTAAAATGTATTTCAGAGGTTTTCATCATGTTGTGGTTATGTGGTTTAGTTTGTGGTTACCGGTGCAAATATCTTAATAATCGCAACACTAACCCGAATTATTCACGACCTTCGTGCATAAGAATAGCCCGGGTTAACCTAATACTATTCGCCAAACTAATCCATAACAAATCTTCCCCCAACTAACTGAACCGCTCAGCCAACTTAACAAAATAGTTTAAGGCCCCGGGGTTACGCATAGCATCGGGGTTAACCACTTTTTCGGCCGGCACGCCTTGTAATATTCTTTTTACCGGGGTCTCCATCTTTTTACCGCTGATGGTGTAGGGGATAGCGTCAACGGCTATGATGTTGTCGGGTACGTGGCGGGGGGTAAACCGGGTGCGGATGGTGGTTTTTATTTTTTCTACCAGTTCGTCAGTTAATTTGTGGCCGGCCGCCATTTTTACAAATAAGGGCATGGTTTCGTTGTCATCTTGTTCGAGGTACACCACCATGCTATCGGCAATTTCGGGGATAGTATCCACCGCCCGGTAGATCTCGGCCGTGCCAATCCGGATACCCCCACGGTTCAGGGTAGAGTCGGAGCGCCCATAAATAATTACCCCCTGGCGGGGTGTGATTTCGGTCCAGTCGCCATGGCGCCAGATGCCGGGAAACATTTCGAAGTAGCTTTCGCGGTACCGCTGGTAGTTTTTGTCGCCCCAAAAGAAAACCGGCATTGAGGGCATGGGTTTGGTAATTACCATTTCGCCCATTTCGCCTGTTACCGGCTGGCCGGCATCGTTATAGGCGGCCAGGGCACAGCCCAGGGCCCGGCATTGTATTTCGCCTTCGTACACCGGCCACAAAGGGTTGCCCCCCACAAAAGCGCTGCATACATCAGTACCGCCACTAATTGAGGCCAGCCAGAGGTCGTGCTTCACTTCCCGGTAAATCCAGGCAAAGGCTTCCGGGGGCAGGGGCGAACCGGTAGAGCCAATAGATTGCAGCCGGCTGAGGTCGAAATCACGGCCCGGGTGGGTATTGGCCTTCATATTGGCTACGATAAACCCGGCACTGGTACCAAAATGGGTGATGGCGGCTTCTTCGGCATAGGCCCACAGGGTCTTCATATCGGGGTAGGCCGGGCTGCCGTCATACAATACTACCGTGCCGCCACATAACAGTGCCGCCTGGATGTAGTTCCACATCATCCAGCCGGTGGTGGTGTACCAGAAACAACGGTCACCGGGCTTTACATCGTTGTGAAAGCTGAGGTATTTGAGGTGCTCCAGCAATATGCCGCCCTGGCTGTGGGTAATGGCCTTGGGAATACCGGTAGTGCCCGAAGAATACAGTATCCAGATAGGATGATTGAAAGCTACCCTGTTAAACCTAAGCGGCCGCTGACCTTCCGTTTGGGTTTGTTGCCAGGCGAATACCGGCACATCTTTTTGCAGGGCCAGTTCCTGTTTTGGCCTGACAACCACTACCGTATGCAGGGAGGGGATAGCCTCGATGATCTCGGTCAGGGCACCGGCACGGTTAAAGTTTTTGCCCCCGTAGTTATAATTGTCCACGGCAATGAGCATCGCGGGCTCAATCTGGGCAATACGGTCGATGACCGAACTGGTACCGAAATCGGGGGAAGTGGATGACCAGATAGCCCCCAGGCTGTTCACCGCGAGGAAGGCGATAATGGCTTCCGGGATGTTGGGCAGGTAGGCGGCCACCCGGTCGCCTTCTTTAATGCCCCGGTCGGCTAGAAAAGCTTGCAATGAAGCTACCTTAGCGGTTAACCCGGGCCAGCTAAGGTGGCGGGTGCCGGTAAGCTCGTCTTTAAAGATAATGGCCGGATTGGGGTTGTTTTGCTGCCGGAAAATATGTTCGGCATAATTGAGCCGGAGGCCCTGGAACCAGGCTACGCCCGGCATCCCGGGTTTATCGGTTACCGAAGTGTATTGCCCGTCATAGGCGATCTTAAAATATTCAAGAATGGCCACCCAGAAATCTTCAATATTATCAACTGACCATTGCCAAAGTTCCTGATAACCGGTAAACGTAAGCCCTTTTTCTTCGGCCAGCCAATGCATAAAAGCGGTAAGGTTGGCTTTGGCCTTGGTCTTTGCCGTGGGTTCCCATAAAAGCCGGGGTGCTTTTTCTGTAGCCATAGCTGTTTATTCCGGTTGCTCAGAAGTTGGCCTAAGATAGCATTTTTCTGGCTAATTCGCGGTCGAGGACCAGTTGTTCTTTCAATGAATCAAGGCTTTCGAATTTATTTTCTTTGCGTATCAGCCGCACCATTTTCACCCTGATCTCATCACCATAGATCTGCTTGTTGAAATCGAAAATATGCACTTCAATAGTCTGCTTACTGCCGTTTACCGTTGGCCGGGTGCCAATATTAAGCATGCCCTGGTAGTGGTTGCCCTGGTGGATAACCCTGACGGCATAGGAACCGCTGGCCGGGATGAGTTTCAGTTCGGAGTTGATTTTGATGTTGGCGGTGGGGAAGCCTATCTTACGGCCTAACTGGTCGCCCCCCACCACGGTGCCGTTTAAACAATATTCCCAGCCTAAGAACTGGTTGCTGATGTGGATATCGCCATTACTCAATGATTTCCTGATTTTGGAAGAACTGACACCCACATTCTTCACATCCTGGCGGGGGATTTCCCGTACTTTAAAGCCGTAGTTTTTAGCGTTGGCCTTCAGCGACTCAAAGCTGCCCTCACGGTTATGGCCAAATTTGTGGTCGTAACCGATAACCAGTGTGCGGGTGCCGATGCCATCAACCAATATGTTTTTGATGAAATCGGCAGAAGAGGTTTGGGCAAATGCTTTGGTGAAAGGTATTTTAATTAGGTGGTCCAGGCCAAAGTCGGCCAGTACCCGGGCTTTCTCGTCAAACGTAGTCAGCAGCTTAATGGTGTTGTTGGCGGGGTCAAGCACCAGCCGTGGGTGCGGCCAGTAGGTAATCAGTACGGTTTCACCACCGGTTTTAACCGCTATTTCTTTGAGGGTATCCAATATTTTCTGATGGCCGATATGAACGCCATCGAAGGTGCCGGAGGTAACCACGGCATTGGCTATTGGTTTAAACGCTTCGATACCTTCGTAAACTTTCATCCGGTATATTTTTCAACTAATTGGTTTTCAGTCTTTTGTTTTGTTATGGTTTTTGATGCTTTTCTCAAAAACCATGACAAAACGCTTCTTCTTATTTGGTCAGGCCCCGGGTAAAAGCCCGGAGTTAACCTATGCCGGCTGTTCGCAGCCGGTATAATTACCGCTTTATTTGCAAATGGGGATGTTTTACTCCTGGTCATTTCGTGTTGTCAATGCTTCCATCGAACGGGCTTCTTCTACCCGGTAGGGGCCGATCCTCATCCTGCGTAATTCTGATAAATAGGCCCCTACACCCAATTCCCGGCCGAAATCATTTGCCAGACTGCGGATATAGGTGCCTTTAGCGCACACTACCCGGAACTTCACGGCCGGAAAATCCACTTCAAGTATATCAAATTTATCAATTTGTACCTTGCGACTAGCCAGTTTAATCGTATCGCCCCTGCGGGCATGGGTATAGGCCCGCTTGCCTTTCACCTTAATGGCCGAGAACAGGGGGGGCGTTTGCCAGACCTCTCCGGTAAAGCGGGCTGCGGTGGTTATTAATTTCTCCTGGTTAATATGCGTTATATCAACGGCCGGAGAGGGTTCGGTCTCCAGGTCGTAGGAGGGGGTTGTCTGGCCGATAACCAGGGTGCCTGTGTATTCTTTGGGCAGGTTCTGAAACTTTTCAATTTCCTTGGTTTTTTTTCCTGTACAAAGAATAAGCAAGCCGGTAGCGAGGGGGTCCAGGGTGCCGGCATGGCCAACTTTTTTCAGGTTGAGGGCGTTTTTAAGTTTTTTCACCACGTCAAACGATGTCCAGTTAAGGGGCTTGTCAACCAGCAATACATGACCTTCCGGAGATGAATAATCTTTCAAAACAACTGCATAATTAATACCCCTGTAGCCACCACAAAACAGTAGGTGGCAAAGTAAATCAGCTTGCCTTTTTGCACAATACTGATCATCCAGCGGCAGGCCAGGATACCAAAAGCCAGGGCGGTAAAAAAACCGGTGGCCAGGGCCGCCAGGGAGGTTTCCCCGGTAATGGCCGGGTTGGCCATAATATCTTTTACCTGCAACAGGCTGGCCCCCAGAATGGGTATGATTACCATTAAAAAAGAAAACCGGGTAGCCTGCTTTTTGTTCACCCCGGTAATCAGCCCGGTGGCAATAGTAGCCCCCGAACGCGAAATGCCGGGCAGTACGGCAAAGGCCTGTGCCAGGCCAATGATAAAGGCCTTGCTATAGTTGAGGTCGTTGGTGCCGGTGCGGGGCTTGATAAAATTGGTGGCCGCCAGCAGGAAACCGGTAACCATCAGCATGGAGGCCACAAATATTATTTTACCATCGAATAACGTTTCTACCCCGGCTTTAAAAAACACTCCGACAATGCCTACCGGGACCATAGATACCAGCATGTAGAGAAAGAACCGGGTTTCTTCGTTGTCTTCAAATTTCAACACCCCGGTTAGAATTTCCATGATATCTTTTCTGAACACAATCAGGGTGCTGAGGACCGTAGCCCCGTGTACCATCACCGTGAACATCAGGTTTTCGGAGCCATTGATGCCCAGCAAATATTCTCCCAAAACAATGTGGCCACTGCTGCTTACCGGTAAAAATTCGGTAAGCCCTTGCAGTAAACCCAGCAGGAAGGCTTCGAAAACACTCATTCTTTGGCTTTAGGCTTATAAATAATGGCAAATATTTCCACAACAAAGCCACTCATAACAATGATTGGCCCCAATGTAAGACCCATAAAGCCAAAACCGTATTGCTCTTTGTCGTTGGCCATAATGATGAAACCAACGATAATCAACAGGATGCCGGCCAGCATCATCAGGTAATTGGTTTTGTGAAAAGGTAAGGAAGATTTATCCATGGTATCAGTATAATTCGTCTAATGATAATTTTAAATATTTATTTACCGAGCGCAAAGAACTGAAAAAGCCAATAGAGGCCCCCAGTACGACCAGTATGCCCACCAGGGCCAGCATCAGGTTGTTGTCTTTCAGCAGTTGCAACTCGGCTATCCGGCTATAGGCATATTCGGCCAGCATAAAAAGCAGGGCCGAGGCCAGCAAAGCGCTGACCACCCCGTGCAGGACCGAGCGCCACAAAAACGGCCTGCGGATAAAGGAGGACTTAGCGCCTACCAGTTGCATACTGCGGATTAAAAACCGTTGCGAAAACAGGGCCAGTTTAATGGTATTGTTAATCAGTACAATCACCACAATAATCAGAATAAGGGCAAAACCACCCAGGATAAGCGAAATTTTGGCCACATTACGGTTGATAGCCTGCACCAGGTTTTCTACATACTCCACTTCAAAAACACCGTTTAACCCTTGCAAGGTTTGCGCTATGGCAGCCATTTCGGCTTCGGTTTGGTGTTGCTCGGAAATATGGATGATAAACACATCGCGCAATGGGTTTTCGCCCAGAAATTCCACAAAATTCTCCCCGGTTTCGGCTATAAAGGTTTTTGCGGCCTCTTCTTTAGCTACGTAGGCAATTTTAGCCGTGCCGTATTCGTCTTTGGCCACAAAATCATATCCTTCCAGTAATTTCCTGATCTTGATCCGTTGGGCATCGGAGATGTTTTTGCGCAGATAAACCTGCATTTCCACGTTCTCCTGGATCAGGGTGGTGAGTTTTTTGGAGTGGATGGCCAGCATGCCGAGGGCGCCAAGCATAAACAGGGCCAGGGTGATGGAGAATACCACGCTTATATAAGGGTAGGCGCCCAATCGTTTTTTTCTGGCTTTTGGCTGGCTTTCTTTCACTAACAGGTTATTTTTTGCTTGTCAAAAGTAAATAATTTTTCCGCAGTACGTCAACCGTACCCCAAGCGGGTGCCGGATGGCTGGTACTATTTGCCCCGGCCAACCCCTATTTATTATGTTCCCTGATCAGGTTTAAGGCCGAACCGGCTTTAAACCAGGCGATCTGGTTATCATTATACGTATGGTTGCAGCTAATTTCCTCATGGCTGCCATCGGCATGCTGCAGCCGCAGGGTAACAGGCTTGCCCGGGGCGAATGACGACAGGTCAACTGTTGAAATTATATCGTCCTCAAGGATTTTATCGTAATCATTCTTTTGGCTGAAGGTCAGGGCCAGCATACCTTGTTTTTTCAGGTTGGTTTCATGTATTCTGGCAAATGATTTAACCAGCACAATGCGTACGCCCAGGTGGCGCGGTTCCATGGCGGCATGTTCCCGCGAGGAGCCCTCCCCGTAATTCTCATCGCCAACTACCAGGGTAGGGATGCCCGCGGCCTTGTAGGCCCGTTGGGTAGCCGGCACGGGCCCGTACTCCCCGGTAAGCTGGTTTTTTACCTTGTTGGTGCTGTCGTTAAAATAATTGACTGCGCCAATGAGCATGTTGTCGGAAATATTGTCGAGATGGCCGCGGAACCTCAGCCAGGGGCCGGCCATGGAGATATGGTCGGTGGTACATTTGCCCTTGGCCTTAATCAGCAGGCGCATGCCGGTGATTTCGTTACCGTCCCAGGAGGCAAACGGTTCCAGCAGTTGCAGCCGTTGCGAATCGGGGGCCACCTTTATTTCAATGGCTGAGCCATCAGCTACCGGGGCCTGGTAGCCGGGGTCATCTACGGCAAAGCCTTTTGCAGGCAGTTCAATGCCAACAGGGGGGTCCAGCATTACTTCCTCGCCCTTATTATTTACCAGGGTATCGGTCAGCGGGTTAAAAGTGAGGTCACCGGCTATGGCCAGGGCCGTTACCATTTCGGGCGAAGCCACAAAGGCCAGGGTGTTGGGGTTGCCATCGGCCCGCTTGGCAAAGTTGCGGTTAAAAGAGTGCACAATGGTATTCTTCTCCTGTTTGTCGGCACCCGGCCGGGCCCACTGGCCAATGCAGGGGCCACAGGCGTTGGCAAAAACTTTACCGCCCATGTTGGTAAAAATATCGATGAAGCCATCGCGCTCAACGGTAAACCTTACCTGCTCCGAGCCAGGGGTAATGGTAAACTCAGCTTTGGCCATCAGTTCTTTTTCTACCGCTTGCCGGGCTACCGAGGCCGCGCGGGAGATGTCTTCATAAGACGAGTTGGTACAGGAACCGATCAGGCCTACCTCCACTTTTTTCGGCCAGCCGTTTTTTTCGGCTTCTTCTTTCATTTTTGATACCGGGGTGGCACGGTCGGGGGTAAACGGGCCGTTGAGGTGGGGTTCCAGTTCCGAAAGGTTGATTTCGATGACCTGGTCGAAATATTTCTCCGGTGCGGCATATACCTCAGGGTCAGCCGTGAGGTGTTCTTTTACCGTATCGGCCAGTTCGGCTACATCGGCCCTGCCGGTAGCCTGCAGGTAGCGCCTCATGCTGTCGTCATAGCCAAAGGTAGAAGTGGTGGCGCCAATTTCGGCCCCCATATTGCAAATGGTGCCTTTACCGGTGCATGAGATGGATTGGGCGCCCTCGCCAAAGTATTCCACAATGGCCCCGGTGCCGCCTTTCACGGTGAGCAAGCCGGCAACTTTTAAGATAATATCTTTCGGGGCCGTCCAGCCGTTAAGCTTGCCGGTAAGTTTAACCCCAATTAATTTGGGCCATTTGAGCTCCCAGGGCATGCCGGCCATTACATCCACGGCATCGGCCCCGCCAACACCAATGGCAACCATGCCCAGGCCACCGGCATTTACCGTGTGCGAGTCGGTGCCAATCATCATGCCCCCGGGGAAGGCGTAGTTTTCGAGCACTACCTGGTGGATAATGCCGGCCCCGGGTTTCCAGAAACCGATACCGTATTTATTGGAGACGGCCTCAAGAAAACTAAATACTTCGCCCGAGGCGGTTTTGGCATTTCGCAGGTCTTCAGCGGCCCCGGTTTTGGCCTGGATAAGGTGATCGCAATGTACGGTGGTAGGTACGGCTGCCCGGCTTTTGCCCGCCTGCATAAATTGCAATAAAGCCATCTGGGCAGTGGCGTCCTGGCAAGCTACGCGGTCAGGATTAAAATCTACATAGGATTTTCCCCGTGCAAAGGTTACGGTGGCATCACCTTCGGCCAGATGGGCATATAATATTTTCTCAGCCAGGGTTAAGGGTTTGCCGGTAACCGCTTTGGCGGCCGCTACACGTTGGGGATATCGGGCATACACTGCCTTGATCATGTCGATGTCAAAAGCCATTCTTAAAAAGTTTATATTATTTCAAAATAAATTACTATTACAACCTCTTTCAATACTTGAAAAAGCATACAAAGCTACAATAAAAATCACTTATCGGCTGTAACAAACGGGTCAATTAAGGGTTGTGCCGGACTGGCTGTTAAGGCTTTAGGCAGATATGCTTTTGTAATAGTTAAAAATGTACTATTATTAGGCTGAATACATGAAATAATCCTTATAGAAGTGCATGGAATTGTACAATTAATTGATTTCCTTTGGGTTACTTTGTGTGTACTAACGACATGAATAGTAAGGCTTAACCCTATGAGAGTTTTTGTTGGCAGTTTACTGTTAATTTTTTTGATGGCCGCCCGTCCGGCAGCGCATCCGGTTTGTGATGACTTGCAATATGTGCTTACGGTTTTTGATACTACGGATGGCCTGAATAATGGCCGTATAGAAGTTGAAATAACCAAATCTTCTTCCCGGGTAAAGGCCTACCTGTATAGTAAGCAGGGGAATCAGCGCCAGAACAGGAAAGAGGGGGCAGAACTTAATACCTTGAAAAACCTTGCACCCGGTCATTATATATTGGTTTTGCAAAATAAAAGTTGCTCGGTTGTAGAAAAAGATATACATATTAAATGACTATGGAGCGACAATGGTCTATATGGAGGAGAGATGGTTACCGGGTAGCAAGCATTCTGATATGGTTGATGTTGTGTTCTGGTATGGCCTATGGTCTTACAGCTACTTTTTCCAATAAAAAGGACGCTTGTGACGGTCTCGAAAACGGCTCAGTGGATGTTTTAATAACGGGGTCTTCGGGTACCGTTACTTTATGGTTCATAGGATCAAAGACCTACACTTTTAACCCTACAGAAGGAGTTCTGTTTACTGCCGGGGGGCTTGCGCCTGACTCGTATGTAATTGTAGTTCAGGATGCTAATGGTGCTGTAAGTTATCCCAATATAGATATCCTCAACATTACCCCCGACCTGAGCGCTTCGCTCAACACACAAACGGATAATACCGACTGCTTTACCCCTAACGGGGCTATAGATATTGATGTTTCGGGGGGCACGGGTTCTTATTCCTACCAA
>JALSJF010000099.1 GCA_026989505.1 Cyclobacteriaceae bacterium | reverse complement strand
GCCATTGGCCACACCACAATCCCCTTCGGTGGTTGTAACCGTAACTTCCAGGCCATTTTTATTGGCCACTAAGGCGGTGTTTTCTGCGGTACAGCCATTTTTATCAAACACAGTAATCGTGTATTCTCCGGCAGCAAGGCCTGAGAAAAGCGCGGATTCCTGCACCGTTCCCCCGTTAAGGCTATAGGTAAACGGCCCCTCGCCAGCGGTAACCATTATTTCAACAGAGCCGGTGGCCTGGCCACAATCGGTATTGACCAGGGTGGCGGTAAATTCAATCCGGGCCAGTGAACAATCAACAGGCCCGGTAAGCTGGTTGTTCTGACAGGCTGAAAAAAACAGCACAGTAACAAGAAAGATTACTGAATACTTCATTGGTATAGCGGTTTTATTTAGTTTTTGGTTGTCTGTTGCTATTGATAACGAAAAACCGCCAATAAAGATTACATTGAAAAGAGAAATTATCCGTGATTGTGTACCAGGTTATGGGCTTCTACAACTACTTTTTCCGTCTTGCGCAGGCTAAAACCCAACTCAACCAACTGGTTTTTATTGGCCAGCAGGTTACGGCAGGTAACAATACCCAGAGCCAGGAGGGCCTGCTTTTCCGATTTTTTCAGGCTAAACAAGGAAGTTACCGGGTGTAACCCCGACCTGTCGATACGGTTGCGCAGGTTGGTATCGGCCGGGTAATCCCAACTGATCAGGTTCATGCCCGAGCATTTGCCATAGTCAATAGCATCGGTGGTAAAGCGGGTATTGGTAACTATCCAGCTTTGGTGCAACCGGGTATGATAGCCCGGCAGGTTCTCCATGGTGGCGATAATGTCACGGAAGCGGGAGTGAATATAAAGCGGTACGATAACGTTGCTTTTTTTGCCCGGGTCAGAATGAAATTTACACTCTACCATAAAGTGGTTATGGTCATTTTCGGCAATAACATCTAATTCATGGCGCACACATTTGCCCTGCACGATGACCCCGACCTGCACCTTATAGCCCTGGCTTTTAAGGATTTCACCAACAAACTTCTCGAAAGGGTAGCCACTGGGCCCCAGCTCAAAGATAGCTTCTTTGAGTTTATAGCGACCTGCGTGCCTTCTTGATAACTTGTTAAGTATCCGGTACGCTTGCCGGTATATCTTGCGGGTAGTGATACCATCATACAACTGCCCGTCAATAGCCGCCAGCACCTCCGAAATCAATTCCTGCCCGGCCCCGGCCCGGTCAAGCGATCGGACTAATTTTTGCTCATCGAAAACAACTTTCTCCCCGGAAGCCTTGATAACGCTGATATCCTTCATAGCACCCTGATCACACCTTGAAATTAGTAAAATATTGGCATTCTCAAGGCATAGGCCGATGATATTTTCGAATAATCAGCCGGTTGCCCTTGTCGTAAGACAAATAACTGCCCAGCCAGTTAAGGCCAACAAATAGTTTGTTTTTGAAGCCGATAATCGACAGCAGATGCACCGTTGACCAGATTAACCAGGCGAAAAAACCCTTAAAGTGCCAGCGCCCCAGGTCGGCCACCGCCCGTTTCTTACCAATAGTGGCCAGGGCGCCTTTGTTGTGGTAAACAAAAGGCTGCAATGGCTTACCATTAATTTGCCGCATGAGATTAGCGGCCAGGTGTTCGCCCTGCTGAATAGCTGCCGGGGCCACCATAGGGTGCCCGTTCGGGTATCCTGCTGCCGGCATACCGGCAACATCCCCTATGGCATAAATATTCGGCTGGCCGTTTATCCGGTTAAATTCATCTACGGCTACCCGGTTACCGGGTAAAATCCCGGCCTTGTCAATCCCGGCCGGAAAGTTGCCCTTTACCCCGGCTGTCCACACCAGGGTAGCCGCAGCAAGTTGGTGGTTATCCCCCAAATCAACGGTGCTGCCATCATAGGTTTTGACGGCTGTTTGTAACATTACCTCCACCCCCATGCCGGTGAGATCGCTAAGGGTGGTTCCGGAGGCTGCCGCAGACATAGCCGGCAGAAGCCTGGGGCCGGCTTCTACCAGGTAGATCTTCATGGTTTCGTCACAGAAATAGGGATAATCTTTCGGCAGCACATATTTTTTATACTCGGCCAGCGCCCCGGCCATTTCCACCCCTGCCGGCCCCCCGCCTACAATAACAACATTGGTGAGCCTATGCCGCTCCTGCTCATCGGTGGTGATGGCAGCTTTTTCAAGGTTTTCCAGCATCAGGCTACGTAAATCCAATGACTCTCTGATGCTTTTCAGGCCGATGGCATGTTTTTCTACCTGTGCTAACCCATAAAAGTTGGTCACCGAACCGGTGGCCACTATCAGGTAATCGTAACGCACAAAACCTTCATCGGTATAAATACGATGGGCGCTGGTATCCACCTCTTCAACGCTGGCCATGCGGAAAAGAAAGTTCGTATAGCCTTTAAACATTTTCCGCACCGGGAAACTAATGGCGTCCGGCTCCAGGCCACTGGTGGCTACCTGATAGAACAAGGGAGGGAACTGATGAAAATTATTTCTGTCGATCAATACCAGGTTAACCGGCTTATCCCGTAGTTTTTTAATCAGGGTAATGCCGGCAAACCCGGCCCCGATAACCACTACCCGTGGTTTATCGGGGTCATCGGGCAGCCATATTTCCTTGTTTCTGGGCGCCACAACCTGTGGGGCTGATTAGTGTTGTGCTTTGCGCACCGGCCGGGAAGAGTTGTGGGCTTTCATGATTTTCCACTGGCCATCTTCTTTGTGCAGTACCGAGGTTGCCGCACCCTGCCTCTCAATAACTTTACCACTTTCCTTAAATACCAGTACAAAACCGTAGGTTTCCGTGGCAAAAGCATAGTCGCCATCAACAATTACCTTCACCTGGTAGTTGTTAAACTTAAAAGACTCTAAGTGGTCCAGTTCCGGGCCTATATGATGGCTGACATAATCATGATAGCTGCCTTCTACCTTACCGGTTTCAAGGATTTCGGAATTTGCGGTAAAAAGCTTTTCAGTCCCTTCGATACTAAGGTTTTCCAGGGCCGATTTATAGGCCTTCAACACAGCTTTTACCTGTTCTTCGTCCGCTTGGGCCAGGGCTGTGGTGGCGTTGGTAAGGCTACCAGCCAGCAAAATGTAAATAAAGTATTTTTTCATTATTCTGATTTTTGTTGTTTACGTATTTTTTTAAAAAGCTGCCTCTCCTCACCCTGGCAACTGCCGAAACAGGAATAACAGGGGAGGAAAGGACAGCACACCATAAGAAATTTTTATCATCGCAAAATTGGCCATAGCCTTGCTGCAGCAAAGCCCTATTGCGCCATGCGATAAATTAATGTTCAGCTTCCAGCGGGGTTGCTTCTACCTTTTTAACCGAAACGGCCCCATTGCCACTCACCACAATACCCAACATGCCGGGGCTCATTTCATCGGCATGGCCGTGGGTAATCATTTCCCCGTTAAGGTAACCTTTAAAGTGGGTTCCGGCAGCGGTTACCGTAAGGGTAAACCAGTCGTTGGGAACGCTTACTTCCTTGGTATCCAGGATTTTCTCCTCACCGTTCTCTACCCGGCCCAGCTTCATGGTATTGCCTTCAATAGCCACAAACTCATAATTATCTTTGCCGGTGCTATGGTGCAGCAGCTTAACCGTAGCGTCCGGTTTTTCCAGCTTTACGGTAGCCGTTACGCCAACATTGCCTTGCTTGCCTTTAAACATGCAGGAAGCCGACTGCCCGGCCGGTTCAAACATCAGCACATCCTCTTCGCCCGAGGTAGCCAGGGTAATGTTATCGGTCTTATACTCCATCATGCCCATGGCCTCTTTACCGGCCATCCAGGTAAAGGCCTCGCCCATCATGCCGGCATGGTCCATGTTTTGCATATCATGGCCTTCCCCTTCGGCATGCGCGTGCTCTCCGGCCTCATCTTTGGGGTGTTCGCCTGCTTCACCCTGGGGATGTTCTTCCCCTTCGTTATGCTCCATGCCTTCGGCATGTTGATGCCCTTCTTCGGCCTCAGCGCCAGATTTAGAGCCGCATGACATGGCAAATACCAGGGTCATGGCCATAAGAAAATAAGTGATTTTTTTCATGTTAGTTTTCATAGTTATTAATAATTAAAAGATTGAGAATTGTTTTATACTAGTATGTTTAGTTCTGTACCCCCAGCCCATATTCAAATACCAGGCGGCCGCCATATTCTGCCGTTTGCGCCAGAATAAAAAATCCTGCCAGAGCCAACACGGCTAAAATAACCTTGAAAAGGATTTTGTCCTGTTTGAGCATGAACTTCACCAGATAATAGATGATGGTCATGGCAAGAAAGTAGAGCAAGGTATAAAGCCCCCAGTCGGAGTGGGTGCCAATAGCTACCTCGGCTTTCAGGTTCAGGCCAATGCTGTCGGCTGCCGAGCGGCCGGAGATATAGGAAGCAATGGCCCCCAGGCTACCCAAAAGGTACAACCCTGCCGTAGCTTTGGTTAACCACTTACGCGAATAAGCCAGGTCAACCACCGTTAGGCCAACGGCCAGTGACAACAGGGCAATGGGGAAATGTATAATAAGCGGGTGGACCCCAGGGGCCCATGCCGGTAATAGTTCCATAATTCAGCTCGTTAAAAATTTGACAAAGGTCATCATCAGTTTATGCCAGTTTACGCTTGTTCAAGTAACTTGAAACCGTACATCCCTGGATTTTTTTAAACTGAGATGATAAATAGTGTACACTGCTGTAATTCAGGCGTACGGCAATCTCACTCAGCGAGAGTTCACCGTAACGCAGCAATTGTTTTACCCGTTCAATTTTCAATTGTAAGAAATAGGCTTCAATGGTTATTCCTTCGCGGGATGAAAACAACCTGCTCAGATAGGTGTAGTTTTTACCGAGGTTTACTGACAGGTACTCCGAAAGTTTGGTGATTAACAATTGGTCTTCCATTATGCCAAGGTATTCCCGGCAGGCAAGCTTAATTTTCTCTAGCAGCCGTTTATCTGCATCGTATAATAATTCAAAGCCTACCTTGTTGAACTCTGCTTCAATAAGATTAAAGGTTTGTTCATCAACAGGTTTTATTTCTGCATAGCCCATTTCCAGGTGCAAAAGTTTCACGTCAAGCGCTGCAAGTGACTGCCTAACCACCATTTCACAGCGCGGACATACCATATTTTTAATGTATAAATGTTGAGATTCCATGATTCCACAATTAATTGAACTAATGATTAACATTATTCATTACCGGTAGCCGTATTCAGCCGGCCACCTGGTTGTGCACGGAAACTCAATTAAGGAATGACTGGATGACCACCCGCAGGCGGAAGCCGTCTAGTGGCGGAGGGTCGTCATATTCATGGTAGATTACATTTCTTTGCGTATAGCGAGGTGATGATTGTGTACCAAAGTCAATCGTTTGCAACAAAAAATACTTTACTGCCGGTACCGGACTGATGAGCTGGTAAAAGAATAGCCCTGATTCAAGGCTGCCGGCAATCTCTTCGCAGCAGGCTTCATCTTCATGGCCGCCATTATGTTGGTGGGCCGTATCGTGGTGGCCTGTATGCCCGGAGGCCGCTTCCCCGTGGTGGTGATCAGCATCATGCCTGTGTTCTTCATCATGCTGATGCGTCAGGTTGGCGGCATAATCGATTACCCCGAGGTCACATAAGGCGCTAACGGCAAAGGCCCCGCTAAACACCAGTAAGAAGGCAGCCGACAAATGGACAATATTTTTTCTCCGCACAAACATTAGTTATTCTTCAGCCGCTTTTTCCATTTACGTACCGTGGGTGATGATATATAGAATACTAAAAAACCACTAAACACAGTAACTAAACCCAAAACAGAAAAAGTTCTGAGCAGCAAGTTACCAAATTTATCCCGGCCTTCATAATCCATGGTGTGCAACATCCACAAAAAATCGAAATTTCGCCAGGTATCGTGCCGGATCGACTCGAAAGTACCCGTACGCGCCCCGATATAAATGGCCGGGTTATCCGGGTGGTTAAAGCGTACTACCCAGGCCGGCAGGGGCTTTTCACGGTATTCGCTGTGTTTGCTCACCACGGTAATGTATTCTACTGATGAAATATCCTTATCCGGAACAAACAATGCTTTCGCCATTTCCCTGGCTTCCTCCTGGCTGATTTCACCACGTAAGGCACCGGTGGCGGCATCCGCCAGGGCCACCTGCTTCACCGGAATACGGCCATTGGTGGTAAGGTAGGTGATCCGGTAGGCCGGTTTCCCAAGGATGTTGATCAACGCTAACGAAACGATGGAATCGATATGGGCAGTTGACCGCAACTGTTGCAGGGCTATACCCGGGCTGGCCAGCGTTATCCCGGCCGCCAAATGTGGCTGCGGGCGGTGCAGGTGGTCGCCATGCACATAATCTATATCATGCCAGCTAAAGTATAAGCCACCGGCTGCCCAGAGTAAGAATTGCACCCCAATAAACACGCCCAGGTAGCGGTGGCTTTTACGGATAAGGTAATTACTGTTTCTCTTCATACAGTTACTTAGCAAATTGTCTTTTCAGCAATTGGGCGTTAATGGCTACAATAACCGTGCTTAAACTCATAAACACCGCCCCTATGGCCGGCCCCATCACGATGCCATAAGAATATAACACCCCGGCCGCCAGCGGAATAGCAAAGGCATTATAAGCCGTGGCCCAGATCAGGTTCTGGATCATCTTGCGGTAGGTAGCCTTGCCAAACATAATTAGTTTGGCGATATCCTGTGGGTTACTGTTTACCAGGATGATGTCGGCCGTTTCGGCCGCTACATCGGTGCCGGAACCAACGGCAACACCTACATCAGCCTGGGCCAGGGCCGGGGCATCATTGATGCCGTCCCCGGTCATGGCCACAAACTCGCCTTTATCCTGTAAATCTTTTACCACTTCCACTTTTTGGTGTGGCAGCACTTCGGCAAAATAGCCGTCCAGGCCAAGCTTATCGCTTACGGCCCTGGCTGTTTTCTCATTGTCGCCCGTGGCCATCAGCACCTTTATGCCCTCCTGCTTAAATGCCGCCACCGCTGCATAGGACTCCTCACGTATTTCATCGGCCAGGGCTATATAGCCGGCAAGCTGGTCATTTATCAGCACAAATACCACGGTTTCCGCCTCATTGCCAAACACATTTTCGGGGATCGTGATTTTTGCCTCCTGCAAATATCCCGGGCTAACCACAGCCACTTGTTTGCCCTTTACCACGGCCTCTACCCCTTTGCCCGTTATGGCTTTAAAGTCTTCGGCAGTGGCCATAGGCAGATTAAGCTCCTTCACCTTATTAACAATGCCCATAGCAATAGGGTGTTCCGACTTTTGCTCCAGGGCCGCGGCCAGGGCCAGCATCTCTTCATTGGCTAACCCTTCAGTTTCTGATTTATAGCGTGAAACACCAAAATCACCCACTGTAAGGGTGCCGGTTTTATCAAACAACAGGGCCGATATTTTACGGGAGTTCTCAAAAGCCGTACGGTTTCTGATGAGCAGGCCATTTTGTGCCGACAAGGCTGTAGAATTGGCTACCACCAGGGGTACGGCCAGGCCCAAAGCATGCGGACATGAAATAACCATCACGGTTACCATCCTTTCCAGGGCATAAACAAATTCAAACCCCAGTAAAAGCCAAACCGCCAGGGTTAGAAAACCAAGGGAAAGGGCAATATAGGTAAGCCATTTGGCAGCCCTGTTGGCCAGGTTCTGGGTTTTGGATTTGGCCTTCTGGGCCTCCTGTACCAGGGTAATCACTTTGTTCAGGTAGCTGTCTTTGCCGGTATGTTCAACCTTTACTTTGACAGCGCCATTCCCATTGATGGAGCCCCCGATTATTTTATCATCGGCCGTTTTCTTTACCGGTTTGGATTCCCCGGTAAGCATTGACTCGTTAACATAGCTTTCCCCATCTACAATAACCCCATCGGCAGGCACTTTTTCGCCCGGCTTAACCAGGATGATATCCCCTTTTTGCAAATCTTCAATACGGATATCCAACACCGCATCCCCCTGTATTTTATGGGCCGTAGAGGGCATCATACTCACCAGCAATTCCAACGATTTAGAGGCCCCCAAGATAGATTTCATTTCAACCCAGTGCCCTAACAACATAATATCGATCAGGGTTACCAACTCCCAGAAGAACATCTTACCTTCCAGGCCAAAAACCACGGCCGAGCTATAGAAATAAGCCACCGAAATAGCCACGGCAATCAGGGTCATCATGCCGGGGTTGCGGGCCATTACTTCCTCTTTCAACCCTTTCAGAAAAGGGAGGCCTCCATAAAAAAACACAACAGAAGCAAGCCCGAACAACACGAACAAACTGCCGGTAAATTCCAGGTTGAAACCGAAAAATTGCTGGATCATCGGTGACAGGGCCAACACCGGTACAGATAACACCAGCGAAATATAAAACCTGCGTTTATAGTCTTCAATCATCATTTTGTGATGATCATGACCGGCACTGCCATGCTTATCGTGCCCGGCATGGTTAGCCTGGCCCGTATGTTCACCATGCTGCTGACCCTTTTGGCCATGACTTTCCTCCTTATGCCGGGACATCATTTGGTGATGATCATGATTTTCCATTGTAGTTGGTTTAAAATTAGCTTTATTGCTTTCTTCTTTTGAGTACCGTTTGCAAGACCTGCACTTTAATTTCTTTTATATCCTTGTTACGGGTAAACTCTGCCGGGATAGAGGATTTATCAAGAACAAATGAGAACCCGAGCAGGCAGGAGACATCCCCGCCACCACCAATATGCTGTAATTCAGCCCGTCCTGTTACCGGTATTTCCTGCTGAGCGTGGGCAAGCACCCCGGTAAATTCAAACTGCAGCGGTTCATGGTTGCTCGTTTCAATATGATCTACACCAAACTTACCGGTAAGGGTAATTTCTGTGAAGGGCATTGTATTGCCGCCCGGGTTACCTGTAGCCGACTTATTAACCAGGGTATTCATGGTTAAGGCGGCCCTCAGCAAGGCGTTATCATAATCTAACTGTACCTGCAGTTTATTGCTCTGGAATAACGTAGAGGTGGGCCCATAATCGAGGCTGATGGAAACCTTACCCCCCATGGTTTGGAACACTTCTTCCTGTGCCAGGGCCGGGGTACCCAGGGTAAATACCAGCAACATAGAACAGTATAGTCTTTTACCAGACATTACGGGCTTTTAATCGTTGCTTTTTTCTTCAATATATAATGCCGGCTAAATTTATTCTGCAAATACGTAAGGGGCCCCACCAGGTCCGTTTCGCCCTTACCGGTAGATAGCTGCCGGGCATATTTATTTACCAGGGGCAAGGTAAGTTCAACATCCTGCTGCCCGGGGTCAAGGGCCAGCACATCCCGTTTAAATTGTTCCAGGCTCTCCGCCCCGATGATCGTTACGGTATTAAGCCAAATAGCATCGGTGAGCATCACCACCTCAATTTTATGGTCCTCAAACGCCTGCCCGGCAGGCAAGAAATACCGGTAATCTTTGTGCTCGGCCGTAGAAAAAAGGATAGTATCCGTTTTTGCCATAGGGATGGCAAACGTACCATCTTCATTACTCATAGTACCAAGGCCCTGGTTAATATTATACACTACTACCCGCGCCATGGTACCATTCAAAGGGTCTATACAGTTTATATGGCCACTAAGCAGTATTTGCTTCTCTTCATCCTGCGCCACGGAAGCGTGCCCCACCACAAGCCATAGCATGACCAACATAAACTGTATAGACCGCATAATTTTAGTGTTTAACTTTTACTAAGATATTTTTCGTAATTCTCTTTCGATTTAAAATAAAGCACGGCCCCCGTTTCCATGGATTTAACCACAATGTAGGCCTCCACTTTATCCACCTTTTCTTTGGTTAACGGATCGATGCTGTAGCGGTACTGATCAGAGTTCTTCAACTTATCCACACAATTCTCACAGCAACCGTAATAAATTTTATCGCCAACCGGCACGGGAAACTGCTTGCGGCCCATATACACATCATTTACCATGCATACAAGTTCAGCCGGCACCTGGATATCCACATGGGTGCCCTGCGGCAAGGCGGGGTTATCGTGCGGCAGTGGGTTGGCGGCAGGTTGCGTAGCCGTTTGCGTTACTGCGGTGGTTGATTTTTCAGTTTGCTGACAAGCAATACCCATAAAAACCATACTTAAAATAACCATTGTTGTTTTAGCTATACGTTTCATATCTTTACTTTTAATTGGTCCTGTGAAGAGAGCAGTGGCGGTTTGCCTGCACTGTGCCACTTTTATGCTCTCTTCCAGGGTGTTTGTTTAACATCAATTTATTTATAATTACTTGTAGCATTATTTCTACCCAGGGGCCACATGTGGCATACCATCTGTGGCAAGGGGTAAATCATACCAACTTTTCATACTCTTTTTCTCTTAATGATTGGCGGGATACTACCTTAATTACAAGGAACAACCAGGATAAAAGGTGCCGGGCACCTTACTCCTTTATCACTAAAGAAGAAAAGACTCATTATGCAAAAAGATCCTGCTATTTATATGGGGGTGGGAAGGCGCAATGATCATACGATTGTAGTTATTAGAAATACTCAATCTGCCGGCAACTTTACCGGGTGTTTCATATAATAATTGCACCGATTTGATGATGCTGCTGCCGAAAGGCGTAAATACTGCCTGCCCGACCAGCCAACAACCCGTTACGTCATCGGTACAAGAACCTGCAGTCATCGGCATGGTGGAATCACACTTGTCTCCCAAATGAGGGTAAAGAAAGACATCCACCAGTTGGCCATTGCAGTAATGCCTGTCAAGGGTTAACCCACTAACCGACACAAGTAAAATCAACAACAACAATATGGATATCTTCCTTCTCATTTTCTAACCCCAATATACTACTTTAAAAAACAGGTGTTGTTACACAATTTTGTCTATTTATTATAAAATTATTGGTTTCTATGCGCTACAACATCTGTTTCTTCAACATCCTGTTAGTTTATGGTTTCTTTAACAGAACCACATTTCAACATTTTGCTCCCGTAATAAGGGTTGTTGATGGTTTCGCTGTCACTTAACCAGGTGGCTTTTACCATGGGGCAATACTGGTAGTAAACTGTTTCGCCCACACCAAAGGATTTAACAGCCTTATACAGCCCCTCGCTAACACCGGCATAGGCCTCCCGCTGGGCCTCAATATCGTCAGCTACGGATATTTTATCCAAACCATCGGAGATCGTCTTCATGTACTGCATCCAGGCCATGTGGGCATCGCCTTCCAAAGCCGCCATATCCACTTCCGATACCCGGTGGATCATGTTGCCGGCCTGGGTTTTTACTTCGGCCGCATCGCCAGCCACAAAGGCTTTGTTCAGGGCAAGGCTGGCCTGATACACCGCTTGCAGTTGTTGCTGAAATTCTGCACGCACATCATAATGCTTAACCTCGGCCTGATCATGGTTCATGTCCATGTTATGACCGGGGTGTTCCTGGGCCATGGCGCCAAAGGGTAAGCTAAGTACCCCTACTACTAAACTCAAAATTTGCTTTTTCATTTTACTTCTACTTTAAATTTAACTTAATAACTTACTTAATCCTTTCTTTTGTTTCGCCACAGGTAAGCATGGCTTCCCCATAATAAGGGTTTCTGATCCTGGCTTCAAGACTTAACCAGTAAGCCCCTTCCCCATCACGGGCCATCGGGCAAAACTGGTAGTATAAATTGAGGCCGGTTACCTTAAACATCTTAACGGAATTGTATATCCCGTCTGTCAGGTCGGCAAAAGCCAGACGTTGCTTTTCAATAGCTGACGAAGCGATTATCGTCTCAAGTGACCGGTTTATCGGCTTCATCATGTCCATCCACATAACATGGTTATTGCCTTCTAAGAGCTCCATCTTAACATTGCCCATAGCCGATTTTACCGCTTTGGCTTTGCTAACGGCTTCTTTCACATCGGTGGCCACAAAGGCTTCCTTTAATGCAAGGTAGGCGTTCACTACCTCCGCAAGCTGGGCCTTAAACTTTGGGTCTATGGCCATTTGCTCCTGCATGGAAGTTTTTTCCTTCGTTTCTTCCTTTCCTTCACCCTCTTTCATCGTCTCTCCTCCCATATTCATCCCGGCATGACCACCCAGGGCGGGCTTTCCTCCTTCGGGGTTCATCATGCTTTTCTCACCTTTAAGCTGGGCGGCCGCATCAATTTTAAATACTCCGTTAGTGGCCACCAGTTCTCCGTCTTTGAGCCCGTCTAAGACCACATAAGAATCTCCGGCATCGGCCCCCAGGGTAATTTCGGTAAACCTGAACATGTTGTCGTGGTTATTGGTGCGCACATACACGATAGCCTTTTTACCACTCCACAAAACAGCGGATTTAGGTACCAGCAGTTGCTCGCCACCGCCCGGAAGCATGGTTTTTAAAGTACCGGAAGCCAACATCTCCGGTTTTAACAAGTCTTTACGGTTATTCAGTTCAGCACGTACTCCGGCTACCCTGGATTTAGGGTTAATTACGGGATCAATAAAGGTTACGGTGCTTTCAAAGATTTCATTGGGTATTGATTTTATTTTAAATTTTATGATATCACCAAGCTTAATCCAGGGGATGTCACTTTCGTAAGCATCAAACATTACCCATACGTGGCTCAAATCAATAATTTCAAAGAGTGACGTTCCTTCTTTTACATAATCCCCCAATGAAACCATGCGCATGGTTACCGTACCCGTTAACGGTGAGAGAACATCAAAGTAAAACTTAACATCCCCCGATTCGGCAATCTCATCTATTTGCCCTTCTGTCAGGTCCCAGAGTTTTAGCTTATTGCGGGCTGCCCTGTAATAGGCCGGGTTAGTTTCCTGAAATTTCATTGCCTCAAATAATTCCCGCTGGGCCGTAACCAGTTCAGGCGAGTATATTTTGGCCAGAATTTGCCCTTTTCTCACCTTTTGCCCGGTAAAATTGACATATAATTTTTCAATCCTGCCCGGAAACCTGGAGGTCAGCTCTGCTATCCTGCGTTCATCCGGCATTACCTTACCGGGCAGATACACCTCTTTATAGGGCGCTTTTCTTTCCACAGCAACCGTAGAAACTTCGGCTATTTTCATGGCCACCTCAGAAAGCTTTACGGTATAATCACCTTCCGCATCCCCCTCATCGCCCGATTCCATGGGGATGAGTTCCATGCCACAGATCGGGCAATTGCCCGGGGCCTCCATTTGAATCTGCGGATGCATGGCACAGGTCCATAGAGTGCCCGGTTCATGCTCATGTTCTGCTGCCGTTACCTCTGCTGCGGCTGTGCTTGCTTCTTTGCCGCCACCAAAGATCAGGCTACCGGCAACAATGCCGACAATAAAGATTATGGCAAAGGATAGCCAGATATGACCGGCTACCCATTCTTTAATCATGTTTAACATATTTTTCATAGTTCTTTTCGTTAATACGTTATAGTCAAATATTTTTTATGTTGATTATTGTTTTCCTGTCAGATAAGTAATGTACGCAACTGCGGTATTTTGGTCTGCCCTTGCCCTTTCCAGTTCCAGTTCATAATTAAGTAACTGCCGGTCCATGCGCAGTACCTCTTCGAAATCTTTACCGGCCGAGGTAAACTCGGCTAACAGGATGTCGAGGGATTGGTCAGCCAGCTCAATCAGGTACTCATAAAGGGCCACCCTGCGCTGGGCATCAAGGTAATCCCGCCAGCCTTTTTCCATCTCGGTAACCAATTCGTTTAACCTGTCTTGTTTTTGCTGGTTAACGGCCGTTTTTAAATACTCCTGCTCGTTAATCATGGCCGTATATTTTTTTCGATAAAGGGGGATACTGATGCCCACCTGGGGAAAGATAAGCTGGTCTTTGCCATTGCCAGAAAAGTCGGCAATATCGGTCCTTTTGGCTACGTTAGTGTAGGCCACACCTATATTAAAAGAGGGCAAGCCCTTTTTCCTGGCCACTTCAATCTCACTGGTAAGGGCGCCAATTTTAAATTCCAACTCCTTCAAACCCGGGTTTCGCTCTTTTATAGAATCGAGCAAGACGCTTTTGCCATGGTTGAAAGCAATTGTTGAAAGTGTATCGGGTATCTCAATTTCCTGACCAAAGTCAAAGTTGAGTAGTTCGATAAATTCAGCATAAATAGGTTGCCTCGTATCGACAAAATATTTGAGCTGGTTATCCAGTTCGGCCAGGTCCATTTCTACCCTTAGCAGGTCAACGGCACTACCGGTGCCGGCCTCGAGCCTTACGTTGGCCAGCCCCCTGAAAGATTCCAATAAGTCAATATTCTCTCCGGTAATGCGAATGGCTGCTTCCAGCACATATAACCGGTAATAGGTTGACCGCACCTTGAAAAACAGCCGGTTTCGTTCATTATTCAGGAGCTCAAACCTGCTTTTGGCATATTGTGCTGCGGCATTTTCCTGGGCCGACAACTGGCCAAACCAGGGGAAGGCCTGGTTAATGGCCACACCTGCCCGGGTGGCACCCACCCGGGTTTCAACCGGGCTGGTAAAAATACTGAACAATACCGTAGGGTCGGGCAAAGCCCTGGCCTGGGGCATACGCTCCAGGGCCGCCATGTACTCGTTAAACAAAGATTTCAGGTAAGGGTTGTTCTCGGCTGAAATCTGCAGGTACCGGTCCAGCGGGCTGCCCGTGGCCGAGGTATCGGCCGGGGCTGCCAGTTGCTGGCCAGATGCCCCCATAGTGCTAACCGCATAAAGCAGTATAATTATGCTATATATTTTACTATTTTTCATCTTACTAATTATTCGTTTTATGCTGATTTTAGTTTCTTGGTCACCACACGTTCCTGCCACATAGAATACAGTACGGGCACTACAAACATGGTCATCACCTGAATGAGCATACCGCCAAACGAGGGGATGGCCATAGGCACCATAATATCTGAGCCTTTACCGGTAGAAGAAAGTACCGGTATCAGGGCAATTACCGCCACGGCAGCCGTCATCATAGCCGGCCGCACCCGGTTTTCCCCGGCATGCAAAATAGCCCTGCGAACCCCTTCCACATCATGTGGTTTTTCTTTCTCAAAAGTCTGCTTAATATAGGTTCCCATAATTACCCCGTCATCGGTAGCTATACCAAACAAGGCAATAAACCCTACCCATACGGCCACACTCAGGTTAATGGTGTGCATCTGAAACAGGTCACGAAGCCCTACACCAGCAACGGAGAAGTTCATAAACCAGTCTTGCCCGTAAAGCCAGATCATAATAAAGCCCCCGGCAAAGGCAACAAAGATTCCTGAGAAAACCATGAGGGTGGGCTGCACTTTACCAAATTGGAAATACAAAATCATAAAAATGGCAATCAGCGATATCGGCACCACAATAGCGAGGCGCTTTGTTGCCCTGATCTGGTTCTCATAATTACCGGTAAACCGGAACGTAACGTTGGGCGGCAGCATAAATTCACCACTGGCCATTTTTTCGTCAATCAGGCGTTGGGCATCCTCTACCACATCAACTTCGGCATAACCTTGCTTCTTATCGAAGATGACATAGCCATTTAAAAAGGTATCTTCACTCTTAATCACTTGCGGGCCCCTGCGGTAGGTAACCTCGGCCAATTCCCCCAGGGGGATCTGTGCCCCTGTGGGAGTGGGTATCAACACCTTCTTAACATCCTCGGGGTTATCCCTGAATTCACGGGCGTAACGAACCCTGATCGGGAACCGTTCACGTCCTTCAATGGTAGTAGATAACTGGATACCCCCGATGGCCACCTCGATGTAGTTTTGAATATCTTTCATGGTTAACCCGTAGCGGGCAATTTCATCGCGGTCAACATCAAACTCAAGATAGGGCTTACCTACTATCCGGTCGGCAAAAACCGAAGACCTTTCAATGCTGGGCACCTCCTGTAATATTTTTTCCAGGTCCAGCCCCACTTTCTCAATAGTAGCCAGGTCAGGCCCGAAAACTTTGATACCAATCGGGGCCCGCATACCGGTGGAGAGCATGATGTTCCTGGTTTCTATCGGCTGCAGCTTTGGGGCCGAGGTTGCCCCGGGGATTTTAGCCACTTTGATAATTTCCTGCCAGATATCTTCCGGGGATTTTATATGCTTTCGCCATTGGCGGAAATATTTGCCTTTCTTTTTGTCCTCGATGAGATGCTCTCGTTCTATCAGGCGGAACGCATCTTTGTCCGGGTCATATACTGAACCATCTTTTAATATAAAGGCATTATCTTTATTCACTTTAAAGCGGAGACGGTGGCCATTCTCATCAACCATATACTCTTCCTTGTAAAGAATGGTATTTTCAAACATGGATATGGGTGCCGGGTCAAGGGCGGAATTTACCCGTCCCCATTTTCCTACCACCGATTCCACCTCGGGAATGGCATCTACATAGGAGTCCAGTTTACGGATGACATCAATGTTTTCCTCAATACCTGAGTGCGACATGGTGGTGGGCATCAGCAGGAAAGAGCCTTCATTTAAGGCGGGCATAAATTCTTTGCCTACACCCGGAAACTTCTTGTTCATATATTGCCAGGTATCCGTTTGCCGTATATCCCAGTTAACCACACTGGCCCCACCGGCCACAAAGCCAAACATCTTATCAAACCCCTGCCAGGTAGTTATGCCAAACATTAATACCATGAACGGGATAGACAGGAAGGTCCATTTATGGCGCAAACACCAGCGCAGCATAACCGGATAAAAATGAACAATCGTCATCAGGAAGCCCAGGATCAGGGATATCACGGTCAGGCCAAACATATAGTTGATGAACAAACTGTTTTGTGCCCCCAGTGGCATCCAGGCCCGGGTGAGGAAATAGACCATGGTCATCAGGATAATGGCCGTATTTATACGGTTTGTCCATACATGGTACTTTTCCGGCACTTTCGATTCAAAGAAGTTGTTGATACCAAACAATATTAAGGCTATAGAAGGCAGAACACTGGAGTACATGATGAGGAATGTTACCCCGAGGCCGGCAATAACAATAGCCCATATCCTTTTGCTCCTTTCTTTGTCAAAGCGAATAGAGAACACCGTGTGAGCCAGGGCCGGGATCAGGATTAACCCTAACACCAAAGCCCCTAACAAAGCAAATGTTTTGGTAAATGCCAATGGCTTAAAGAGCTTACCTTCCTGGGCCTGCATGGCAAATACCGGCAGGAAGCTGACAATTGTGGTGGACAGGGCCGTCATAATGGCGGAGCCTACCTCAACGGAAGCCTCATAAATAATAGCCAACAGTTTCGTGCCGCTGGCCCCTTCATTTTCCGGCATTTCGAGGTGCCGGACGATGTTCTCGGTAAACACAATCCCCACATCCACCATTACGCCAATAGCAATGGCTATACCCGAAAGGGCCACGACATTGGCATCTACACCAAAATATTTCATGGTGATAAAGGTCATCAGTACGGCTACCGGTAAAATACTGGAGATAATGATTGAGGCCCGGATGTTCATTACCAGTACTATTACTACGATAATACTGATAAGAATTTCATGCTCCAGGGCTTCTTCGAGGGTTCCCAGGGTTTCTTTAATTAGTCCCGAACGGTCATAAAAGGGCACAATGGTAACTTTGGATACGGTACCGTCAGGAAGGATTTTGGAAGGTAATCCGGGAGAGATTTCCTCAATTTTTGCTTTTACGTTCTGAATCACCTCTAAGGGGTTAGCCCCAAAACGTGATACCACTACAGCCCCGGTAGCTTCAGCCCCGCCTTTATCGAGGCCTCCCCTGCGGGTGGCCGGGCCAAAATTAACAACGGCCACATCCTTGATACGGATTGGGGTATTGCCATGTACGGCTACTACTGCTTTCTCCAGGTCTTCAAGGCTTTTCACATAGCCTAAGCCCCTTACCAGGTACTCGGCATTATTTACCTCCATGGTGCGGGCGCCAACATCAAGGTTGCTTTTACGCACAGCGTTCATTATCTGGGCTACCGTAACGTTATATTCCCGCATGGCATCAGGGTCAATATCTACCTGATACTCTTTAACAAAACCACCGATGGCCGCAACTTCCGATACCCCTTTGGCCGAGGTGAGGGCATAGCCGATATAAAAATCCTGTAAAGTCCTTAACTCCTGCGGGTCCCAGCCGCCTGTTGGTTCACCCGTTTCAGGGTTCCTGCCTTCGAGGGTGTACCAATAAATCTGTCCCAGGGCGGTAGCATCGGGGCCTAAAGCCGGTTGCACTTCCGCTGGCAGGGTGCCGGCAGGCAAGGAGTTGAGTTTTTCAAGAATCCTGGTCCTGGCCCAATAAAATTCAACGTCATCCTCAAAAATGATGTAGATAGTGGATAAACCAAAAATAGAATTGCTGCGAATGGTTTTTATCCCGGGTACGCCCAATAAAGCCGTAGATAACGGGTAGCTGATTTGATCTTCAATATCCTGCGGTGAACGGCCCATCCAGGTGGTAAAGACGATTTGCTGGTTTTCCCCGATATCCGGGATAGCATCTACCGGTACCGGGTCACGCGGGAACCAGTCCATTTTCCAGTTGAATGGCGCCACTGAAATTCCCCACCCAATAAAGATCAAGGTAATCATACCTGTAATCAGTTTGTTTTCGAGGAAGAATTTGATAAAGTTATTTAACATAATTTTGTTGATTTTTAATATTGTACACTAAATAATAGCTGTTTATTCGGGTAATAACTTGTCATCGAAACCTGCTAAAGGTGATGCGCTCCTTCATATTCTCTTGAGAATTGCCTCACGAATGCCGGGCAACCGACAAATAAGGTTATCTGTTACTATTAGTGCTGGTGGTCATGACCATCATTACCGGCATCTGCAAGCACCAGGGCCATACCACATTCAGAACATTTGTCCCCTTCCTTACCGGTAATTTCCGGGTGCATGGGGCAACTGGCCATGGCCTGCCTGTCAGCTTTACCATCAGTGGCCGCAAGCGCCATACCACATTCAGGGCATTTGTCGCCCTCCTTACCGGTAACTTCCGGGTGCATAGGGCAGGCAAAGGTAGCGGCCATAGTCTCACGCTTGGCTTCATGGTCATGATCGGGGTTTTCCATATCATGTTGGGCCGCTGAACCGGCCTCGTTTTGGCTGCCGGAGCCACAACTGGTGAACAAAGTACTGCCGGCAATAAAGGCTATTATGGTGCCGAAGGTTAATACTAAAGTTTTCATATATTATCTTTTAAGCTATAAATTTATGATTTTTTTGTTCCACTACTAATTAACCCGGTCAATTAACTAATGGTCGGCAGGTGCCTAAATCATAAAATCAGCCTAAAGAAGATAAGCCTGAACCCTGGTATAGATGTTAGGTTCAGAAGGGGGCGGAGAGATATCCGCATAATAGTTAGAAGTGAAAGTTGCTTCAGGCAATGAAAAAGTTACGTTGGCATGAAATACCTTAACCCATTCCACAGCGGGGGCAAGATTAAAGCTAACCGTGGCTATAACCAACGGGCTGTCAACATTATACAAATCATGCTGGTCTTCACAAGAATGATGGCCCATGGGCATATCCGCACCACAATGGTCTCCCTCCCCGTGGGGAAGAATAGACGTTGCTATCAGGGTTGAATCACAATAATGCTTGTGCACGGTGATGCCAATGGTTGATACCAACAAAAGACTGACAAGCGATATGGACAATACCTTTTTCATCTAAGCTCCGGCAAATATAACGCTTTATTTTAATACAGGGTTTTATAAAATTTATAGAAAGACTTATAAAATGTTATGATGTAAAAAAATGGCCCCGGGAAATTGCCCGGGGCCAAAGAAAAAAAGGGCGGATAATTTAGTTTCCCGGATGGTAGTTTTCATGCGCACGCATCAGGGAGTCCATTAACTCGAGGTTTTCAGAAGTGCAGAAGCTGGCATTAAAACCATTGCCCGTATGACCACCACTATTCATGTGGCCATTGCTGCCATTCATCCAGCCGCTGCCCATCATCCAGCTATCCCCGTCATGGTCATCGCCACTGTTCATGTGGCTGTACATCTCGTGGTTGGCGGCAAACATGGAATCATACCGATGATACATGCCATCATAGTAAAAACTGCTTTCATCATGGGTAATCCCCGTTGTTTCAATGTAGGTGGCAAGTGAATCATTATAGGTGGCAGCCGCATAATAGGCGGTTTCCATGGCCTGCAATGCCGCTACATCTTCGGCTGACATCACGTCCTCCAGGTTGTTGTTGCAGGCATAAAATAACAAGGTTGCACTCATCAGAAGAAATATTTTTAACGTCTTCATAACTGTAATTATTAATAGATTAGAAATTATATACTAAAGTGAAAACAGGGGGCAGGACTCTGTTCTATCCCCTATCCGGCTATAACAGCCCGGTTATAAGCAGGTTTCATAGGAGCAGCGACTGGACCCTGACAAATATCCTGGCTTCTGCCCGGGGTGGAGAGCCGGCCACGAAAGGGGCCGCTACAGGGGCTTGTGGTATAGCTTTAATACACTCAGTATAATTACACGTAAGCAAGGCCGGGGCTATGCCCTGTACCCATACTATCACGGATGGGTTATTAAACATATCCGTTACCGAGAAGAGGGTAGTCTGGTCATCACAACAGTTGTTTTCCATGGGCATATCGGTACATGGGTCGGTGATGGGCAAACCAATGGTGGTGGTGTAATAACTCCCCCCACAATAGTGGTTGTTTACCGGAATACCAACCGTAGCTATCAACAAACCCGCCATAAAAACCAGGGCCATAATTTGTTGTTTAACCTGTCTCATTCCCTTCTTGCGCATAAAAAAACTGTACCCCGCAAAGGAGTACAGTTTTACTGTTTTTTACCGTGATTACCATCACGTTAGCACATGATTTTCGTCATGTTCCGGCTATTAATTTGCCGATTGCAGAAACTCCACTATTTTCCTTGTTTCCTCGGCAGTAAGATTTGCCCTGATGCGCATATGCAAACCAATAGTTTCCCAGTCGGTATCGTTATAAGCTGCCGGTGACGGTGTGTTATGGCACCTGACACAGTTTTCCCCCCATAACTGGGCACCGGATTTCATTGCCACCTTAGTGGATACACAAGATGCCGCCAGGAACAGGCCAACGGCCAACGGTAGCGCAAATACAAGTATTGTTTTCAAGTTTTTCATTTCAGTCATGTTAAATATTAAAAGCCCATTGCCCAATGCACAAACAAACCATTTGTAGTTACTGTTTCCCCGGCCGGAACACCATGGCCACCCTGTTGCACCGTGCTTTGATAATTTACCTTAAACACGGTACGCCAGCTTAACCAATAGTTAATCCCAAAAGACCACTGTGTGGATTGCTGTTCCCACTCGGCTCCTTCCGGGGCCTGAAAGTTTGAATAGCGCCCTACCAACTCAAAGTTCTTCACTATGTCATTGCCTGCCATGGTGGGCCGGTAACTCAACTGGGCAAAGGAGGCATTACTGCTATTGTTAAAAGTATAGGGCGTAAAAGAACCATCGAGTTCCTCCTCAAAGTAGGTGGCCTGGTCAACATTATTAATATTGTATTGCGCCTTAATATCAAGGATTCCCCGCACCGCACTTAGCTGCCGTACATAAGAAAGGTCAAAGGCATACAGCAGCGCCCCAACATTACTATAAAGCGAATCGTTTCTATCGCCCACAGTACCGCCATAAACAGATGCCCCCAGTTCCAGAGAGGAATTGGAGAAGGGCAGCAGGCCAAGCCGGCCCCCGAAAGCTTTGTTGTTGTTATTGTCTATAAGGTTCTCAAACATAAGTTGTCCTGCTTCTTCCGGCTCATCAACACCGGTGTTCAGGCGAGGGCCATTGACCGCATAGACATAATACAGCAATTTGGCGCTACCCACAGGAATTGCCCCCCTTACTTCTACCCCCGTACCGGCTGCCGGGGCGATGCCCCCATGGCCAAAGCCTAACGGGGCATTGGATAACCTGTTGATCCAGGCAGGGTGTAAACGCTCAGTAAAAGTACCAAAAGGCAACATAAATTTACCCATACGCAGGATTATGTAATCATTAACAATATAGGATACATCTGCATACTCAAAACTAACTTCCACCTCATTTCTGCTATTATAGAAAAACCCTAATTCAGCCTCAAACAATAGCCTGTCGGAAGGTTTAAAGATAAATATCGGCACAAATGAACTGCCCAAAAAGGTTGACCGTGCATCCCCGTCAACAGCCTGGTACTCAAAACCGGCATGGGCATAACCGCGGATCATGAACTGGGTGCTACTGGGCTTGTAACCCTGGGTGGTTTCCTCCTGGGCCCATGCCACAGTATAACAAGACAGTAACGCAAGTACTACTATAATTCTTACTTTCATGGTTATATGGGTTTGTTATTTCTTCAAAGTCCTGATATAGTTTACCAATTGCCACCGCTCTTCTTCTTTCAGAATATCGCGGTAGGCAGCCATGGGAGGGCGGCCTTCGGTCATCTTCCAGAAAATAGCACCATCGGATTGCGCCTGCACTTTATCCGAAGTGAAATTGGCCGGTTTG
>JALSJF010000098.1 GCA_026989505.1 Cyclobacteriaceae bacterium | reverse complement strand
ATTGTGTCAACCGCCCCGGCAAAGAGTTGCAGGTTGATGGGCAGCTCCACAAATACCGGCCCCGGCTCCCCGGCCGTAGCAATGTTGTAGGCCTTATAGATGGTAGGGATAATGTCTTCGTGCCGGGCAATGGCAAACTGGGCTTTGGTAATGGGTTTGGCCAGCGCCATCTGGTCGAAATGGTGCAGTTGGTAATGTTTGCCGGTATCGGTACGTACCCCTCCGGCCAGGACAAGCATGGGGATGCCGTCCAGGAATGCCTCGCCAATACCGCTCATGGCATGGGTGAGGCCGGCTGCGGGTACTATGGTCAGGGTGCCAATGCCGGTACCCGTACGCGAGGTGGCATCGGCCATAAAGGCCCCGCCCCCTTCGTGGGTGACCAGCACCGGGGTGATTTGGGCCGATTTGTTGAGTTCGTCATATAATTCGGTCGTATGGGTTCCGGGGATACCGTAGGTAAACGTTACCCCCAGTTGTTCGAGGGCGTAAACCGCCAGTTGGGCGCCTGTTTTTTTCATGGTTCAATAAGTTTTTGTCCGGCAATATAATGTGCGGCCACCCGGCCGGTAAGTATGCAGCCACCCAGGAATGTACCTTCCAAAGAGCCTTGCCCATGCATGCCGCCCCCGCCAAAACCGGCTGCTTCGCCAACGGCAAACAGGCCGGGCATAGGATTGCCCTGCCCGTCAAGCACCTCGCAGTTAAGGTTGGTCTGAATACCGCCCAGGGTCTTGCGCGACAGGATAAACTCCCTGATGGCAATCAGCGGCAGGGCTTTTGGGTCAACTATTTTTTGAAACTTGCTGGTACGTACCTTGTCGCCCCGGTAGTTGCGGGTGTGGGCGATGCGCCTGAGTTGCTCATCGTTAAAAAACCTGGGGCCACGGTCGATGTTGGCATCATAATCGCCAATGGCGGCCTGCAGGTTTTCAACCTTCACATCGTTGGTGCCGGTGAGAGCATTCATTTTGTCAGCCAGTTCGGCAATAGTGTTGGCCGTGACAAAATCTTCACAGGTAGCCAGCATTTCCTGCACCAGCGCTCTGTTGCCAAATAAAATGGTTTTTAAAAAGCCGGTAATATTCTTCTCCTTCATCGCTTTATTCGATTCGGAGCCGGAAATGGCAAATTCTTTGTTGGCAATTTTAAGGTTGAGCACCTGCCAACTATATTTTTTCTCCTGTTTACAAACCTGCTCCACGAGGTAGCGGGTGTCATAAGCGGTTACCAGGGGCATGGGCCCAATGCGCTCGCCCCGGTAGTTTAGCCACAGGGCCGATTTTGGCGGTACCAGGCTCAGGCCGTGCAACGTACGGGTAGGGTTGGGGTGGTGTACCCCGGCTGCGTAAGGCCACATCTTGTCGAGGTGGGTTACCTTGCCCCGGTGTTTTTCTACCGCCTGGTGCATGTCGCCCAGGCCGTATTTGTGTGCCCCGTTGAGGATTACCTCCGGGGGTGTGCCCCAGGGCTTGTACCAATGCTGCCGCACCAGTTCCAGGTTGCCGCCAATCCCTCCGGTAGCAATTATGGTAGCCTTGCCTTCGGCAGTAAAAGGGGTGCCACTGGCTTCATCAACACCCCTGACCCCGGTTATGGTGGTGCCGCTTACGGTAAGCTGCTCTACCTTATGCCGGAAATACAGTTGCAGGTGGGTGCCTGCTTGTGGGTGGTTAACCAGTTTTTGGCGCAGTACTTCCGACAACTCATAGCCGGTGCCCCACACCATGTGAAAGCGGGGATATGAGTTGCCCGGGGTGAACAGGCCACGTTCAACCCAATGGACGACCGGAAAAAACTTAATACCTTGTTGTTTGAGCCAGTGATATACCTTACCGGTACAGTTGTACACATAATGTTTGGCCCAGGCCCGCGGCCAGTGGTCATTTTCGCCAAAATTAGCTACGGAACACCAGTCTTTGAAGGCCAGTCCGGGTGTGTCGCGGATGCCGGCCTTGCGTTGCTGGGGGGTATCTACAAAAAACATCCCACCGAAAGACTCTTTGGCCAGGCCGCCAAAATTCTCTTCGGTATCGCGGTCGAGGATGACTACACTTTGGTGCAGGTTGAGCAGTTCCAGGGCCGCGGTAATACCGGCAATACCCCCGCCCACTATAATATTATCGGCAGCGAATTCCTTCATTTTTTGCTATCAGCTACCTAAGATAAACAGAATTAGCCGGTGAACAAATTTTGTTACCGGAATCTGTTCGGATAATCCTGCAAAATAACGGTTAATTGTTTAAGTTTACAGAAATTTTTTCCTGCTATGCGAATTTTTGGTTTACCGATCTTATCCCTGCTGGCCGGCATGGTATTGTCTGGCTGTAACGGTTTTTATTCCCGGCTTGATAACCGGGGCGTTTCGGTAGAGCTGGCTACTTTCAGGGCAGCGGGCATAAGCGATGTGGTCTATACTATCCACCTGACCATCCCTGAAAATGACACCCTGCCCATTTTAGGTAAAGAAACCATCGAAGCTACGTTAAGTGATTTGTCGGAACCCCTGATCATTGATTTTAAAGCGCCTGTTGATTATGTAGAAAGTATTTTTGTGAATGGCAATAAAGTTGCTTTCCGGTTTCTTGATGAACACATCCATATTGATGAAGATAATTTTACCCCCGGCAGGCACATTATTAAAATTAATTTCCGTGCAGGTGAAACTTCCCTTAACCGCAACCCGGAATACCTCTATACCTTGTTTGTCCCCGAACGGGCCCGTACCGCCTTCCCCTGTTTCGATCAGCCTAACTTAAAGGCCCGCTTTAACCTCACCCTGACCATGCCCCGCCAATGGCAGGCGCTGGCCAATGGCGCTATTGTAGAAGAAAAACTGGCGGCAGAACAAAAAACCCTGAAATTTGCCGAAACCAAGCCGATAAGCACGTATTTGTTCAGCTTTGTGGCCGGTGATTTCAAGGTGGTTACCCGCCAGGTGGACGGCCGCAGGATGACTATGCTGCACCGCGAAACCGATACTGTTAAGGTGGCCCGAAACCTGGAGGCTATTTTTGCCCTGCATAAGACGGCTATCAACTGGCTCGAAGATTATACCGGCATCGCCTATCCATTTCAAAAATTCGGCTTTGCCCTGATTCCTTCGTTCCAGTACGGGGGCATGGAGCACCCCGGGGCCATCACGTATAAGGCCTCGAGCTTACTGCTTGACGAAAACCCTACACAAAACCAATTACTTGGACGTGCCAGCTTGATTGCCCACGAAACCGCCCACATGTGGTTTGGCGATATGGTTACTATGGACTGGTTTGATGATGTGTGGATGAAAGAGGTGTTTGCCAATTTTATGGCGGCTAAAATTGTTAATCCCTCGTTCCCGGAAATTAACCACGACCTGCGCTTCCTGCTGGCGCACTATCCGGCTGCCTATGCCGTTGACCGCACCCAGGGCACCCATGCTATTAAACAAGAACTTGCCAACCTGCAGGATGCAGGCTCGCTGTATGGTGCCATTATCTACCAGAAGGCCCCGATTGTGATGCGTAAGCTGGAGCGGAAGATAGGGGCCGGGGTGATGCGTCAGGGGCTGCAACAGTACCTCAATGATTTTGCTTTTAAAAATGCCACCTGGGACGATTTGATTGCTATCCTGGACAGCGCTTCGCAAGAAGACGTTACCCAATGGAGCAATGAGTGGGTGAAAATGGCGGGCATGCCGCGGATCACCCCATACCTGCGTACTGAAAAAGATTCTACTATCAAGCAATTTGGCCTTGTGCATCAGGGCGACAGAAAATTGTGG
>JALSJF010000097.1 GCA_026989505.1 Cyclobacteriaceae bacterium | reverse complement strand
AAGGCCTCTGCGGTAGGCACCGGCTGGGTATCGGTAAAGAACTCTAACCATTACGGCATTGCCGGCTACCATGCCATGATGGCCCTTGAACATGATATGATCGGCCTGTCGATGACCAATGCCAGTCCGCTGGTGTCGCCCACGTTCTCTACCGAGCGGATGCTGGGCACTAACCCCATTGCGGTGGCTATCCCGGCTGCCAAACAACCCCCTTTTGTGGCTGATTTTGCTACCACCACGGCTGCCAATGGCAAGCTGGAGATATTACAGCGCCAGGGTAAAGATGCCCCGTTGGGCTGGATTCAGGATGCGGCCGGCAACCCTTCTACCAACCCTGAAGAGTTAAAACAAGGCGGGGCCTTATTGCCTTTGGGTGGCGACCGGGTACACAGCAGCCACAAAGGGTACTGCCTGGGCTCTATTGTTGATATTTTTTCGGCTGTGCTCTCCGGGGCTAACTTCGGCCCCTGGGCCCCGCCTTTCGTCAGCTTTCTGCCTATGCCGGAAGACCCCGTAGGCGAGGGGCTCGGCCATTTTCTGGGCGCCATGCGGGTTGACGGCTTCCGCCCTGCCGATGAGTTTAAGCAAAACATGGACGTGTGGATTGAGCGCTTCCGGGCGGCTGCAACAACGGCCGAAGCCCCGGCCGTACTTATTCCCGGTGACCCCGAACGCGAAACGGAGGCCAGGCGCAGGGAAAGCGGCATCCCCTTAAATGAAAAGGTGGTGCTCGACCTGCAAGAGGTAGCCCAACGGTTTTCGTTAAATTTTTAGGGTTTACAGCGAGAAAAATACCGAAAAAACCCAGGGAGAAGCATACGGCCCATAAGTATCATATAGTACATCATAGGCGGCCACCAGGTTAAGGGAAGAACGCGGGCCAACAGGCTGTGAGATACCCAGGCCCAGCGGCAGACGGTCCACCGTCCTGCGGTCGTTATTATCCCCGTTGTAAGAATAGTTCAGAAAAGAGTACTCGGCATAAGCAAATACCTGGCGGATAAGGTTTACCCGGGCAAATAACTGCCCGCCCCAGCGGTTGTCGCTGTAATCAAAATAAAAGTCTTTATAACTATAATATTGATAAGTAGCACCAACACCCACCGAAAGGCGGCTGTTCACCATATAGCCTACCAGGGGCGACAGGCTTATGGAAGTGCCCCAACTCCCTCCGGAAAGGCCAAAGCCCCCGCCAAAGTAAAGGCGGTCTTGCCAGTTACTTTGCTGGTCGATAACATAATCGCCCTTTTGCGCCATAGCCAGGGTAGAGACAAAGAGGGTAACGGCCAGAAATAAATACTTACTTTTCTTCATCTTCTACAATAACGTAAAGGTCTTCGCCAGGTTTTTTCATTAAGTAGTTCTCCCGGGCAAACTTCTCCAACAGTTCATCATTACTTAAAAGTTCCTCCCGGTCGGCCTTTACTTCATCAATCTTCTCCAGGTAAAATTCTTTTTCGTCTTCCAGCCCCCGCAATTTGGCCGTTTGCTTTAGCTGGGTATAAAGATCATTGGAATCGAAGAAGACTAACCAGCCCAGGAATAACACCCCGATTACGATGTAGAAATTGCTGAAAAAACGTTTAAAATACTCCATTTCCTTGTTAACCGTTATTAAATAACGGCCTTAAGATCGTAAATTATCATCAATCGGCAACAGAAAATCCAAAAAAAGTGCCAAAATCCGCCTATTTCACCCCCAATATGGGCCTTCAGGCACCATAAGATGCCGTTTCCGCCAGCTCTTCTTCAATACGCAGCAGTTGGTTATATTTCGCCATCCGGTCTGACCGGGAAGCTGAGCCGGTTTTAATTTGGCCGGCATTGGTAGCCACAGCGATATCGGCTATGGTAGCGTCTTCGGTTTCGCCCGAGCGGTGCGAAATCACACAGGTAAAGCCGGCACGGTGGGCCATCTCAATAGCATCAAGGGTTTCGGTAAGGGTGCCGATTTGGTTAACTTTAATAAGGATGGAATTATTGCATTTTTCTTCAATCCCCCTGCGCAGAAATTTTACATTGGTCACAAATACGTCATCGCCTACCAACTGGCAGCGGTCGCCAATGGCCTCGGTCAGCATGCGGAAACCGTCCCAGTCATTTTCATCGAAGCCATCTTCAATAGAATCAATCGGGTAGTTATCAATAAGTTCCCGGAGGTAGGCTACTTGCTCCTCTTTGGTACGCACTTTGCCTTTGTCGCCTTCAAATTTGGTGTAATCATATTTGCCGTCAACGTAGAACTCCGAGGCTGCACAGTCCATGGCAATGGTAATGTCTTTCCCCGGGGCATAGCCGGCCGCTTTGATGGCTGCCATAATGCTGTCGAGGGCTTCCTCGGTACCGCCCGATAAGTTGGGGGCAAAACCGCCTTCATCGCCTACTGCGGTGGTCAGGCCCTTGTCTTTTAAGATCGATTTCAGATGGTGGAATACTTCCGACCCCATGCGGATACCCTCAGCAAAAGACTCCGCGCCTATGGGCCGGATCATAAACTCCTGAAAGGCTATCGGGGCATCCGAATGTGACCCGCCATTGATGATGTTCATCATCGGCACGGGCAACACGTGGGCGTTTACCCCGCCAATGTACTGGTAGAGCGGCATACCGGCCTCCTGGGCTGCGGCCTTAGCCACGGCCAGGGAGACGCCCAGAATAGCATTTGCCCCCAGTTTTGATTTATTTTCGGTGCCATCAAGGTCAAGCATAATCCTATCAATCAGCCGCTGCTCCATCACCGGCAACAACTCCAATTCCGGGGCAATAATCTCATTCACATTCTCTACGGCTTTCAATACCCCTTTGCCGAGGTACCTGGTTTTATCGCCATCACGCAATTCTACGGCTTCGTTTTCCCCGGTAGATGCCCCTGAGGGCACAGCCGCCCGGCCCATGATACCGGAATCGGTATATACTTCAACTTCAATGGTTGGGTTGCCGCGCGAATCCAGGATTTGGCGGGCATGGATGTGTTCAATAAGGCTCATAGCTATTTTTTTATGTTGGCAATAAATTGATCGAATAGATAACGGGAGTCATGCGGGCCGGGTGATGCTTCCGGATGGTACTGCACCGAAAAAGCATTTTTACCTTTTACCGCTATGCCTTCAATGGTGTTATCGTTTAAGTTGATGTGGGTAGCCTCTACTTTGTCCGATTCCTCCACATCCTTTTCGGTGATGGCAAAACCATGGTTTTGGGAGGTAATCTCCCCCAGGCCGGTTTGCAGGTTTTTCACCGGGTGGTTTAAACCACGATGGCCATGGTGCATTTTATAGGTGCCAATACCCTGTGCGCGGGCCAGCAGTTGGTGGCCCAGGCAGATACCAAAAACAGCTTTGTCTTCGGCCAGCATTTTCGTTACTGTTTCCACCCCATAGTCCATCACAGCCGGGTCGCCCGGCCCATTGGATAAAAAGTAGCCATCAGCGCCCCAGGCCTTAATCTCATCGTAGCTTGTTCTGGCCGGGAACACTTTACATACACACCCCCGGTCGGTCAGGTTCTTGAGGATGCTCTTTTTTACTCCCAGGTCGAGTACAGCCACTTTAATTTTGTTACCTTCACCCAGGGTATAGGGCTCAGATGTTGAAACCACAGAGGCCAGTTCCAGGCCGGCCATTGACGGCACTTTGGCCAGTTCAGCCTCCATTTCCTCTTTACTAAGCACCGAAGAGATAATGGCATTCATCGCCCCCTTACTACGGATATGCCGCACGAGCATGCGGGTGTCGATATCGGCAATGCCGGTTACTTTGTAGTGTTCCAGGTATTCCTGCAGGCTTTCACCGGCCGTGTTACGGCTGTGAACTTCTGCATAATCATTAACAATAATGCCTTTGATCTGCGGGCGTTCCGACTCCTGCTCACTGTCCACCGTGCCGTAGTTACCGATATGGGCGGTGGTATTGATAACAATTTGTCCGTAATAGGATGGATCGGTATAGATCTCCTGGTAGCCGGTCATGCCGGTGTTAAAGCAAACTTCACCCCCGGTAGTGCCGGGGTGGCCAATAGCTGTTCCTGTAAGCATCAAGCCGTCTGCAAGTAAAAGGCGGGCCTTGGGGCGGTCCGGTAGCTTCATTTAGTTGGGTTTAGGTGGTAAACTGCACAAAAATAAAGCCTTCACGATTTATTCCTCACTAACCTGGTTGAAATTAGTTTGACAAAATAAAAATTTCACCGAACCGCTGCTGCCGGGCAAATAAAAAAGGGAGCAGATGTTCAACCTGGTCCCTTTTTTAAAACAGGCATAAGCCCCGTTATTCTTTCTTGTCTTCTTCTTCCCCGGCCCGGTCTTCCGGCTCATCGTCTCCGGTAGCTTCCTCTGTGGCGGGGGCCTCTTCGTCTGCAGCGGCCTCCTCAGTTTTTTCTTCTGCCTGTGGGGCTTCTTCCTCTGCCGCTGCTGCTTCCGCCACAGGGGCCTCTTCTGCCTGTGCCTCAGTTTCTGTCGCCTCGGTGGCCGTTTCTTCGGGCTGGGCTTCAGCGGCTTCTTCTGTCTGCGCTGCGGCAGCCGCTGCCGTTTCGGTTACGGCTTCGTTGGTAGCTGCCGGGGCGTCTGCATTGGCCGCCTCACCGGCAGCGCTGCCGCCACCTTTGCCCCTACGGCTTCTGCGGGTCTTGGCTTTCTTAGGTTTGGCTTCTTTCAGCAAGGTTTCGTTATAATCTACCAACTCAATAATGCACATATCGGCATTGTCACCCAGGCGGTTACCGGTTTTCAAAATCCGGGTATAACCACCGGGGCGGTTGGCGATTTTATCGGCAACTTCGTTAAAAAGCTCACTTACCGACTCCTTATTTTGCAGATAAGAGAACACCACCCTGCGCGAGTGGGTATCATCTGTTTTCGATTTCGTCAACAGTGGCTCCACATATTTACGCAATGCCTTGGCCTTGGCCACGGTGGTGGTAATCCGCTTCTCCATAATCAATGAAGAAGCCATATTGGAGAGCATGGCTTTCCTGTGCGGAGCCGTGCGGCTTAAATGGTTAAATTTCTTCCCGTGTCTCATCGGTTCTTACTCTTCTTCAAGTTTATATTTAGAAAGATCCATGCCAAAGGTCAGGTTCTTGTCGGCAACCAATTGTTCCAACTCCGCCAATGACTTTTTGCCAAAGTTCCTGAATTTCATCATATCAGAAATCTCCAAACTTACCAGGTCGCCCAGGGTGCGTACGTCAGCAGCTTTCAGGCAGTTGTAAGCACGTACGGACAAATCCATATCATGCAGCTGGGTCTTCAGCAGCTTACGCATGTGCAGCATTTCTTCATCAACAGCTTCGGGCTCTCCGGCATCGGCCGATTCAAGGATCATGTTTTGATCGGAGAACAGCATGAAGTGCTGGATAAGAATATGGGCAGCCCCTTTAAGGGCGTCTTCCGGGTGGATAGAGCCATCGGTTTCAATATCGATAACCAACATTTCGTAGTCGGTTTTTTGTTCTACCCGGGTATTTTCAACGCTATATTTTACGTTTTTAATCGGGGTAAAAATGGCATCAATCGGAATGTAGCCAAACACCTGCTCGGCCGGTTTGTTTTCTTCTGCCGGCAGGTACCCCCGGCCTTTTTCTACGGTTAATTCAATTTCAAAATCGGTCTTCTTATCCAGGTGGCAAATCACATGGTCAGGGTTAAGGATTTCGAAAGCGGTAGTGAACTTGGCCAGGTCACCGGCTTTAAGTACATCTTTACCCTTAATGTTTACCGTAATTTTATTATCAAAAGCTTCGCCTATTTTCTTAAGACGAACCATTTTCAGGTTCAAAATGATATCAGACACATCTTCAACCACCCCATCGATGGCCGAGAACTCGTGTAATACATTGGGTATTTTAATACCGGTAATAGCATATCCTTCTAATGAAGAAAGAAGGATTCTCCTCAACGCATTACCAATGGTGACCCCATACCCTTTTTCAAGGGGCTTAAAGGTAAATAACCCATGGAAATCGTCTGCTTTCTCCATTGCCACTTTATCGGGCATTTGAAACGCTAATATTGACATAGTCTTTTTGTTTTAACGGGCAGGGCCCTACAGCATACGGCCAGCCCGGGATTATTAATATTATTTCGAATAAAGTTCAACTATAAGTTGTTCCTCGATGTTCTCGGGGATATCCTCACGTATAGGCATAGAAATCAATTTGCCGGTGAGGGTTTCCGGTGACCATTCCAGCCAGGGGAACCGCTTGGTGGCCGTAGCGGCCACGCTGTTGGTAACTACCTCCAGCGATTTCGATTTTTCGCGCACCTCGATGATGTCGCCTACTTTCAGGGCATATGAGGGGATGTTTACCACCTGGCCATTTACCAGGATGTGCTTGTGCAGGACAAACTGCCGGGCGGCCCTGCGGGTAGGGGCAATACCGAGACGAAAAACGGTGTTATCTAACCTGGTTTCGAGCAGTTGCAGCAAGATTTCACCGGTGATGCCGCTTTTTCTTGATGCTTTATCGAATAAGTTCGCAAACTGACGCTCAAGAACACCATAGGTGTATTTTGCTTTCTGCTTGGCCATCAACTGGATAGCATATTCAGAAGGCTTCCTTCTCCTGCTACGGCCATGCTGACCGGGAGGGTAGGCTTTCTTCTGCACAGCCTTGCTGGGACCAAAAATGGGGTCGTTGAACCTTCTGGCTACCTTTGCTTTAGGACCTCTATATCTTGCCATTCTTCTTCTTCTTTAAATGCTTATTAAACTCTTCTTCTTTTGGGCGGGCGGCAACCATTGTGTGGCAATGGGGTTACGTCCCTGATGGTGGTTACCTCAATACCTACATTCTGGATGGTCCTGATAGCCGACTCACGACCGGCACCCGGGCCTTTCACAAAAACATCTACTTTACGTAATCCCAGGTCATAGGCTTTTTGGGCACAATCCTGGGCGGCCACCTGGCCCGCATAAGGGGTGTTCTTCTTAGAACCTTTGAAGCCCATTTTACCGGCCGAAGCCCATGAAATTACCTGCCCTGAGGTGTTGGTTAAAGAAATAATGATATTGTTAAAGGTGGCTTTAATATGTGCCTGGCCAATGGCCTCAACATTAACAACTCTCTTTTTTGCTTTATCTTTTCTTTTCTGCGCCATAATTATTTATGCCTTATTTAGCTGCAACTTTCTTGTTAGCAACAGTTTTTCTCTTTCCTTTTCTTGTCCGGGCATTGTTTTTGGTATGCTGCCCCCTTACCGGCAAGCCCCTGCGGTGCCGCAAGCCCCGGTAACACCCGATATCGAGCAAGCGCTTGATATTGAGTTGTACTTCCGATTTAAGCACCCCTTCCACTTTAAACTTCTCACCGATGACGGCCCGGACCTTATTGGCTTCCTCGTCTGTCCAATCTGCAACTTTCTTGTCCCAATCCACACCGGCTTCGGTGAGTATTTTCTGGGCACTGCTTCTACCGATACCAAAAATATAAGTCAGGGCAATTTCGCCTCGCTTATTCTGGGGGATATCTATACCTGCTATTCTCGCCATAACAATCAGCCTTGTCTTTGTTTGAATTTTGGATTCTTTTTATTGATTACATAAACCTTACCCTTTCTCCGGATAATCTTGCAATCAGCGCTTCGTTTTTTTACAGATGCTCTTACTTTCATCTTATTTATATCTATATACTATTCGTCCTTTGGTTAAATCATAAGGCGACATTTCCAGTTTTACCTTGTCGCCAGGTAAAATTTTAATATAGTGCATCCTCATTTTGCCGGAGATATGGGCAATAATCACATGTCCATTTTCCAGTTCAACACGGAACATCGCATTTGACAATGCTTCTATAATGGTGCCGTCTTGTTCGATTGAAGCTTGTTTAGCCATATATCAAAATTTAAATACCTCTTCTATATATTCATGCGTTGTCAGTATCTCGGCCTTTCCTTTCCTTACGGCTACGGTATGCTCATAATGGGCGGAAGCGGCCCTGTCCCGGGTACGGATGGTCCAGCCATCGCTCTCCTGCACAATTTCTTTCTTTCCCAGGTTAATCATGGGCTCAATAGCGATTACCATGCCCTCTTTGAGCTTCGCCCCGCGGCCCCGTTTACCATAATTTGGCACTTCAGGTTCCTCGTGCAAATCCCGGCCTACACCGTGGCCCACCAACTCCCGCACCACAGTATAGCCGTAGGCTTCAACATGGTGCTGGATGGCATAGCTTATATCGCCAACGCGCTTACCAACAACTGCTTCATCAATTCCTTTGTAGAGCGACTCTTTTGTCACCCGTAATAGTTGCAATTTCTCCTCTTCTACCTGTCCTACCGGGTAGGTATAGGCCGAATCGCTGTGAAACCCCTGGTAATACACTCCGCAATCAATGCTTAGTATATCCCCGTCCCGGAGTTCACGGTCGGAAGGGAAGCCATGTACCACTTGCTCATTAGGTGATACGCACAAAGTGTAGGGGAAGCCATTATAGTTTAAAAACGATGGCACTCCTCCATGGTCCCTGATAAATTCTTCCGCTACCCGGTCCATTTCCGAGGTTTTTGCCCCCGGTTTAATCATCCGGGCCACCTCGGCATGGGCTTTACCCAGTATTTGGGCCGATTCCTTTATCAATTCAATCTCTTCGCCCGTCTTATAATGAATCATTATAAAGACTAAGCAACAGCAACTTGCGAACGTCCTTTAACCCGGCCCGATTTCATCATGCCTTCGTAATGACGCATCAACAAATAACTTTCTATTTGTTGTAATGTATCCAGGATTACCCCCACCATAATCAGCAGTGAGGTGCCTCCGTAGAACTGTGAAAACCCTACACTCACCCCGGCCAGCCGGGCAAAGGCGGGCATAATGGCCACAATTGCCAGGAAGATTGATCCGGGAAGGGTTACACGGGTTAAAATATTATCAATAAACTCAGAAGTTTGTTTCCCGGGTTTGATACCGGGCACAAAACCTCCGTTTCTTTTTAAATCATCGGCAATCTGACTTGGGTTCACGGTAATGGCCGTGTAGAAAAAGGTAAACAGCAGGATCATCACGCCAAACAGGGTATTGTACTGCCATGAGGTAGGGTCAGCAAAGGCCGTACCTACGTAGGCGGCAATATCACTTTCCTGGGCCCAGATATTGGCGATCATCGGGGGGATAAACATCAGCGCCTGGGCGAAGATAATGGGCATTACTCCGGCCGAGTTAACTTTTAGCGGGATATACTGCCGCTGGCCACCATACACTTTGTTGCCTACCACCTGCTTGGCATATTGTACCGGTATCCTGCGCGTGGCCTGGGTAAAGGCCACCACGGCTACCACAATAAAAAACAGGGCTACCAGTTCCAGCACCAATACCAGGGCGCCACTCATACCGCGGGTTACCACCTCACTGATTAAGTAGGTGGGCAGCCTTGAGATAATGCCAATCATGATGAGCATGGAGATACCGTTGCCAATGCCTTTATCGGTAATTCTTTCGCCCAGCCACATCACAAACATGGTACCGGCCACCAGGATAATCATTGAGCTGATCCTGAACAAGTAGGGGTCAATGATGATGGCTTCGGTAGGGATGGTAGTGGCCAGGTAACCAATGGATTGCGCCAGGGTAATGGCAATTGTGAGTACCCGGGTAATCTGGTTTATGCGGTTACGGCCCGATTCCCCTTCTTTCTGCATTTTCTGGAAATAGGGCACGGCTACCTGTAACAATTGAATAACAATGGAGGCCGAGATATACGGCATAATACCGAGGGCAAAAATTGACGCCCTGGAGAAAGCCCCTCCCAGGAAAGTATTCAACAAGCCAAATATACCTTCGGCCTGCCCACCAACCTGTGCCAGTATTTCGGGATCGATGCCCGGCAGCACAACGTAAGAACCCAACCGGAAGATGATCAGGAAACCAATGGTATTCAGGATCCTGATCCGCAGATCTTCGATTGAGAAAATATTCTTTATGGTGGTGAAAAACTTTTTCATGTTATTTTACCTCAACAGCCTTGCCTCCGGCAGCCTCAATAGCGCTTGCTGCCGTAGCAGAAAATTTATGTACTTCTACTTCCAATTTAGCCTTAAGCTCACCTCTGCCCAATATTTTTACCAGGTCTTTTTTACCCACAATACCGTTGTCAACCAGGAGTTGCAGGTCAACCTTTTTGGCCTTGGTCTTATCGGCAATAGCTTGCAGGGCATCTAAGTTTACCGCCTTGTACGCTACCCGGTTGGGGTTGGTAAAGCCAAATTTAGGCACCCTGCGTTGCAAGGGCATCTGGCCACCTTCAAAGCCTATTTTACGTGAATATCCTGACCTGGACTTGGCGCCTTTGTGCCCCCTTGTTGAGGTACCGCCACGCCCGGAGCCCTGGCCACGGCCAATTCTCTTTTTATTTTTTACCGACCCTGCAGCAGGTTTTAATGTATGTAACTTCATCTTTTAAAGTTCTTTTACTGCCACCAAATGGCTCACTTTATTAATCATTCCCGCAATCTGAGGGGTTAATTCAACCTCAACAGATTTATTTATTCTACCCAGGCCCAGCGCCTTAATCGTGCGTTTTTGCCGCTCAGGCCTTTTAATGGTACTTTTTACTTGTGTAACTCTTACTTTACCCATTGCCCTAACCATTAAAAACTGTTGATAAACTTACCCCGCGTTGCTGGGCTACCGAATACGCATCACGCATCTTCATCAGCGCATTAAAAGTAGCCTTAACCACATTGTGCGGATTAGAAGAGCCTTTGGATTTGGCCAGCACATCCTTAATACCGGCACTTTCAAATACGGCCCGCATGGCACCACCGGCAATTACCCCGGTACCCGGTGAGGCAGGCTTCACCAACACAAACCCACCCCCAAATTTGCCTGTCGACTCATGGGGCACGGTATGCTTGCTGATGGGCACCTTTACCAGGTTTTTTTTGGCATCGTCAACACCTTTGGCAATGGCATCAACTACTTCGTTGGCTTTGCCAAGCCCGTAGCCAACTACCCCATTACCATCGCCAACTACCACAATGGCCGAAAAACTAAACCTGCGGCCGCCTTTTACTACTTTGGCTACCCTTTTAATGGCCACAACCTTCTCCTGAAGGTCGATCTCACTGGCTTTAATTGCTTTTATATTACTTTGTTGCGACATATTGCATTAAAATTTTAAGCCACCTTCCCTAGCGCCTTCGGCTAAAGCTTTTACCTGGCCATGATATTGATACCCACCCCGATCAAAAACTACGGTTTCAATACCGGCTGCTTTTGCTTTTTCCGCCAGCTTGAGGCCAACACTCTTCGATGTATCGATGGTATTATTTTTCACGCCCAGTTCAATTGAATTGGCTGCGGTTAATGTAGCCCCTTGGGTGTCGTCTATTAATTGGGCATAAATTGCTTTATTGCTCTTAAAGACCGACAGCCTGGGGCGTTCAGGTGTACCGGAAATCTTGTTTCTGATTCCCCTGCGAATACGTAGCCTTCTGGCGACATTAGTTGTACTCATTGCCTTATTTATTTAGCTGCTGTTTTACCAGCTTTTCTTCTAATCTGTTCTCCTACAAAACGGATACCCTTGCCTTTGTAAGGTTCCACTTTTCTTAATGACCTTATTTTGGCGGCCACATCACCAATCAATTGCTTATCTATTCCTTCCAGAATAACCAGCGGGCTTTTCCCCTTAGGGTTATCGGCCGATACTTTGATTTCCTGTGGTACCTGCAAAAAGATATTGTGCGAGTAACCCAAGGTTAATTCGAGCACATTGTTCTGCACATTGGCCCGGTAACCAACCCCCACCAGTTCAAGCTCTACCTTATAGCCTTCGCTCACCCCAACAACAGCGTTATTGATCAAAGAACGCAACAGGCCGTGCATGGCTTTGTGCCGTTTTTGCTCAGTAGGACGCTCAACTATATACGCTCCGTCCTGCTCAACCAGCTTAAAATCCGGATCAAACGGCTGGGTGAGCTCTCCTTTTGGCCCTTTTACCACAATGGCATCACCTTTATTGGTAAGGGTTACGCCCTCGGGGATACTTATTGGTTTTCTACCTATTCGTGACATCTCTACTGCTCAATTAATAAACGTAACATAAAACTTCACCCCCTACGTTTAGCTTCCGGGCTTCTTTGTCGGTCATCACCCCTTTGGAAGTGGAAAGCAGGGCAACCCCCAGGCCATTTAACACACGCGGTAATTTTTCTACGTGTACATACTTACGCAGGCCGGGTTTACTTATCCTCTCCAGCTTTACAATAGCGTTTTGCTTGGTTACCGGATTGTATTTCAAGGCTATTTTTATTACCCCCTGGCCATTATCGGTATCCTCAAACTTGTAGTTTTGGATATACCCCTTCTCATGCAGCACCTTGGTGATGTTTTTCTTGATATTTGACGCAGGTATTTCCACAATCCTGTGGTTTGCCTTAATGGCGTTACGCAACCTGGTTAAATAGTCCGCAATTGGATCTGTCATTGTTTCTTTTACTTAAATAATTAATGCGCCCCGCAAAACAGGGCTGCAAAAATACAATTTAATTTTTTTATTTCAAATTTTTCCGTGAGTGCCGGCAGGTTGTTTTACCAACTTGCTTTGGTCACTCCCGGAATCTTTCCAGCGCTGGCCATTTCCCTGAAAGTAACCCTGGAGATACCGAATTTTCGCATATATCCTTTGGGCCTGCCGGTCATTTTGCACCTGTTGTGCAACCTAACCCGCGAAGAGTTTCGGGGGAGTTTGTCAAGTCCAACCCAGTCGCCAGCTTCTTTGAGGGCTTTACGCTTCTCTGCATAGCGGGCTACGAGTTTTTCTCTTTTCCTTTCGCGCGCTTTAATAGCTTCTCTTGCCATATCTTAGTTTGCGTTTTTATTTTTAAAAGGCATACCAAATGCCTTCAACAATTCATATCCTTCTTCATCGGTTCTGGCGGTGGTCACAAAAGTGATGTTCATACCGCTGATGTTATTTACCTTATCGATACTGATCTCGGGAAAGATAATCTGCTCTTTCACTCCCAGGGTATAGTTACCGCGGCCATCAAAACCTTTGGCACTAACCCCCCTGAAGTCGCGCACCCTGGGCAGGGCTACCGACATCAGCCGGTCGAGGAACTCATACATCTTATCGCCACGCAGGGTAACCCGGGCACCGATAGGCATGCCTTCGCGCAGCTTAAAGTTTGAAACCGAACGCTTGGCAATGGTGCTCACAGCCTTTTGCCCGGTGATGGCAGTAAGTTCTTCAACCCCCACATCAATCTGCTTTTTATCGGCCACAGCACTACCGATCCCTTTGTTGATACTAATTTTCTCAATCTTAGGCACCTGCATCACCGACTTATACTGAAACTTCTCTTTCAGTGCCGGCACGATTTCGTTTACATATTTATCTTTTAATCTTGGACTAGGCATCTTTAATTACTTCTCCGGTTTTCTTAGAATATCGTACTAATTTGCCCTCTACCAATTTGCGCCCGATTCGGGTAGGCTGGCCGTTTGACGGGTCAACTACCATCAGGTTGCTGATGTGGATAGAGGCCTCGGTTTTTTCAATACCTCCTTCAGGCTTGGCCGCAGAAGGTTTGATGTGCTTGGTTACTACATTAACACCTTCTACAATTGCCCTGCGCTTCTTGGGGAATACCTCCAACACCTTTGCTTCTTTGCCTCTTGCATTACCGGCTATTACCTTTACGGTATCGCCTTTTTTGATATGCAGTTTTGGCTGTTTATTTTTCTTTCTTTCCATCTTACAGAACTTCAGGGGCTAATGAAATAATTTTCATAAACTGCTTTTCGCGCAATTCCCTGGCCACCGGGCCAAAGATGCGGGTACCGCGGGGCTCATCATTGGCGCCCAGCAGCACGGCAGCGTTGTCTTCAAATCGGATATAAGAGCCGTCTTTTCTGCGCACCTCTTTTTTGGTCCTTACCACCACAGCAGTAGAAACCGTACCTTTCTTCAGGTTACTGGAAGACATAGCCGATTTTACGGTAACAATAATTTTATCGCCAACCGAGGCATATCTTTTGCCGGTTCCTCCCAGCACACGGATACAAAGCACTTCTTTGGCCCCGCTGTTATCTGCTACTTTAAGTCTTGATTCCTGCTGTATCATGATTACTTAGCTCTTTCAATAATTTCTACTAATCTCCAACGCTTACGCTTGCTCAGCGGGCGGGTCTCCTGAATGCGCACGGTATCGCCAATGCCGCACTCATTTTTCTCATCGTGGGCGGCAAATTTCTTTGACTTGGTCATGAACTTGCCATAAACCGGGTGTTTGATTTTACGGTCAACATTTACGGTAATGGTTTTATCCATTTTGTTGCTAACCACAACCCCTACTCTTTCTTTTCTTAAATTCCTTTCCATGACTTAGTTATCGAGCTGTTTTTGTCGAAGCGCTGTTTTTAGCCGGGCTATCAGCTTACGGGTAGCCCTGATCTTCATCGGGTTTTCGATGGGTGAGATAGCATGCGCAAACTGCAGTTTTTGCATAGCTTCTTTCTCGGCCTTTATTTTTTGCTCCAGCTCTTCTACAGACAATGCTCTTATTTCTGAATTCTTCATGACTACTGATCAATAAAATCTTTGCGAACGCTAAATTTAGTTTGCACAGGCAGCTTTTGCTGGGCCAGGCGCATAGCCTCACGGGCCGTAGCCTTATCTACCCCCCCGGCTTCAAACATAATGGTGCCGGGCTTAACTACCGCTACCCAATATTCGGGGGCGCCTTTACCTTTACCCATACGTACCTCGGCCGGCTTTTTGGTTACCGGTTTGTCGGGGAAGATACGTATCCATACCTGGCCCTGGCGTTTCATCGCCCTGGTCATGGCAATACGGGCTGCCTCTATCTGGCGGCTGGTGATCCATCCTGCTTCCAGCGATTTAATGGCAAACGCCCCGAAAGCAATGGTATGCCCCCTTTGTGCCAGGCCTTTAACACGGCCTTTTTGTCGCTTTCTGAATTTAGTTCTTTTCGGTTGTAACATATTCTTATTACTTATGCTTTAGTAAACCCTCGGCTCTGTTTATCTTCTTCTCCTGCGGTTATCATCACGGTCTCCGCGGGCCCCGCCACGCGGGCCACCTCCCTGCCGGGCACCGCCCCTGGCCGGGCCGCCAATATTAGGCGACAGGTCGCGCTTGCCGTAAACTTCGCCATTAAATATCCATACTTTGATGCCGATGATACCATATACGGTATCGGCCTCTGAGATGGCATAGTCTATATCAGCCCTGAGGGTGTGCAAAGGGATCCGGCCTTCTTTATACTGTTCGGTACGGGCCATTTCTGCCCCGCCTAAACGACCGGAAACTTTAATTTTAATCCCCTGGGCACCTACCCGCATGGCCGAGGCAATAGCCTGCTTCATTGCCCTGCGGTAAGATATCCTGGCCCGCAACTGCTGGGCAATTGATTCCCCCACCAGTTTGGCATCCAGCTCAGGCCTTTTAATTTCAAAGATGTTGATCTGCACATCTTTGCCGGTAAGTTTCTTTAATTCTTCTTTAATCAGGTCAACCTCGGCACCGCCTTTGCCTATTACCACACCCGGACGGGCCGTATGAATGGTTAAGGTTATTCTCTTTAACGTGCGCTCGATGATGATCTTGGAAATACCGCCTTTGGGGATACGGGCCAAAACGTATTTGCGGATCTTTTGGTCTTCAACCAGTTTGTCGGCAAAATTAGGGCCACCATACCAGTTAGATTCCCAACCTTTGATGATGCCAAGTCTTAATCCTATAGGGTTAACTTTTTGTCCCATAATTATTCTTTATTATCAGTTTTATCGGTAGAAGCGGCTACGGCTTCAGGGTTTAAGCTATCGATAACCACGGTTACATGGTTCGAACGTTTACGGATTCTGTGGGCCCTTCCCTGGGGTGCCGGACGTAAACGCTTGAGCATCCTGCCGCTATCCACAGCAATTGATTTGATGTATAAATCGGCCTCTTCAATTTTGGCATCTTCGTTGGCTTGCTGCCAGTTAGAAATAGCGCTTAACAGCAGTTTTTCTAATTTACCGGCCCCCACCTTGGGCTCAAACCTTAAGATACTCAGGGCCTTATTCACCCTTTCTCCACGAATTAAATCGGCTACCACTCTCATTTTGCGCGGTGAGGTGGGTACGTTTTTTAATTTAGCTACGGCTTCCATACTTATCTTCTGCCTTTATCTTTTTTAGAAACATGGCCCCGGTAGTTGCGGGTAGGGGCAAATTCGCCAAGTTTATGCCCGACCATGTTTTCGGTAACATACACCGGGATAAACTTATTACCATTATGCACCGCAAATGTGTGACCGACAAAATCAGGGGAGATCATTGATCGCCTTGACCATGTCTTGATCACCGACTTCTTGCCAGACTCATTCATAGCATCAACCTTCTTTTCAAGCCTGAAGTCAATATATGGTCCTTTTTTAAGTGATCTAGCCATTATTTCCTTTTACTGATGATTAATTTATTTGAATATTTCTTCTTCGACCTGGTTTTAAAGCCTTTGGCCAGCACACCGGTTCTTGACCTGGGGTGCCCTCCCGAGGCACGGCCTTCGCCCCCTCCCATGGGGTGGTCCACCGGGTTCATGGCCACACCTCGTACACGCGGACGCTTCCCGAGCCAACGGGCACGGCCAGCCTTGCCAAGGCGTACATTCATATGATCGGCATTGCCTACGGCCCCTACGGTAGCCATGCAGGTGGTCAGCACCATGCGCATTTCACCCGAAGGTAATTTAAGGGTAGCATATTTGCCTTCGCGGGCCAACACCTGGGCATAAGAACCGGCACTGCGTGCCATGGCTGCCCCTTTGCCGGGCTTAAGTTCTATGTTATGAATGATGGTACCCAAAGGAATCTTACCCAACGGCAGGGCGTTGCCTACTTCGGGGGCTACGTTCTCTCCGGCTACCACGGTCTGGCCTACCTGCAAACCCTCCGGGGCAATGATATAGGCCTTCTCACCATCGGCATAATATAACAAGGCCACACGCGATGAGCGGGTAGGGTCGTACTCAATGCTTTTTACCGTAGCCGGCACATCAAATTTGCGCCTCTTAAAATCAACTACACGGAGCTTACGCTTATGGCCGCCACCAATGTTGCGCACCGTCATTTTACCCGTGTTGTTACGGCCACCGGAACGCTTAACAGATTTTACCAGCGACTTCTCCGGCTTTGAGGCGGTGAGCTCATCAAAGGCGGGCGCCACCCTGAATCGGGTACCTGGGGTTATGGGTCTGAGTTTTTTTACTGCCATGATCTAATTATTTATATGCCGCTGTAAAAATCAATTACATCACCTTCGGCTACGGTTACAATAGCTTTCTTATAACCAGCGGTGCGGCCGCTGATTACTTTCGATTTGGTATAGCGCGATTTCAGCTTACCCTGGTAGCGCATGGTGTTTACACTTTCTACGGTAACCCCATACATTTTCTCTACCTCTTTCTTTATCTCAACCTTATTGGCATGCTTATCAACGATAAACCCATATTTGCCAGACTCGTTCAGCGCTGAGACTTTCTCGGTAATCAACGGTTTTTTAAGGACACTCATTTCAATAAGGTTTTTTCAATTTTCTCTACCGAGCTTTCGGCCAACAACAGGTTATCGGCATTTAATACATCATAGGTATTAAGCTGCTCAGCGGTAACAATTTTCGTGTTCTGAATATTACGGCCGGACAACACAACATTGCGGTCACTTGCCGGCAATACCAATAAGGTTTTCTTGTCGTTTAACGACAGGCTCTTCAGCATGGCCAGGTAATCTTTCGTCCTGGGCACCTCGAAAGTAAAGTCTTCCAGCACGGCAATGGCTTTGTCTTTGGCTTTATAAGCCAGGGCCGACTTGCGTGCCAACACCTTCACTTTTTTGTTCAGCTTAAAGGAGTAATCCCTGGGCCGGGGGCCAAAAACACGGCCACCTCCCCTGAAGATAGGCGACTTGATACTTCCGGCACGGGCGGTACCGGTACCTTTCTGCCGCTTAATCTTGCGGGTAGAACCTTTAATTTCAGCCCTTTCTTTGGCCTTATGCGTTCCCTGGCGTTGGTTGGCCAGATATTGCTTGACATCCAGGTAGATGGCATGGTCGTTAGGCTCGATACTGAATATATCTTTTGCCAGACTCACTTTACGGCCTGTGTCTTCTCCGTTATTTTTTACTACTGCAACGTTCATGATCTTACTTCTCTAGGATTACCGTTGAATTTTTAGCACCGGGTATAGAGCCCGACACAACCAACAGGTTTTTCTCGGGAACAACCTTCATCACTTGCAGGTTAATGGTTTTAACCCTGTTGCCCCCCATTCTGCCGGCCATGCGCATGCCTTTAAATACCCTGGCCGGGTAAGAGGCGCCACCTATTGAGCCGGGAGCCCGGAGACGGTTGTGCTGGCCGTGCGTTTGCTGGCCTACACCACCAAAACCATGACGTTTTACCACGCCCTGAAAGCCTTTACCTTTGGAAGTACCAATGGCATCGACAAAATCGCCCTCGGCAAACACATCGCCAACGTTGATTTCCTGGCCCAGTTGTACCCCACCTTCAAATTCGGCACGGAAATTCCTGAACTCAACTACTTCTTTTTTAGGTGTGGTATTTGCTTTATCAAAATGTCCCTTCAATGCCTTAGGAGTGTTTTTCTCCTTCCGCTCGCCAAAGGCCAACTGCACCGCAGTGTAACCATCGGTTTCAACATCTTTGACTTGTGTAACCACACAAGGACCAGCTTCTATAACTGTGCATGCGACATTCCGTCCATCGGCACCATAAAGGCTAGTCATTCCGATTTTTCTACCTATTATACCAGACATTCTCTTTAAATTAACCTTTCAGGTTTTAATTTTTGGCCCCTTTTTTCAAAGGGACTGCAAAGATAGTAATTTTACCCTATAAGCCAAGGGAGCGATTATTTATATTTCCCTTAGTATTAACAAAAAAAAGAACCAATCTTTAATTGGTTCTTCAGCGGCAATACCCTTGTACGCTTATACCTTGATTTCTACGTCAACACCACTCGGCAACTCAATCTTCATCAGGGCATCTACGGTCTTTGAGCTGTTGGAAAAGATATCCAACAACCGTTTGTAGGTGCACAGCTGAAACTGCTCCCTTGATTTTTTGTTTACGTGTGGCGACCGCAACACGGTAAATTTTTCCTTTACAGTTGGCAACGGAATTGGCCCGCTAACAATTGCTCCGGTAGCTTTCACCGCCCTGACAATCTTTTCAGATGACTTATCAACCAAGTTATGATCGTAAGATTTTAGTTTTATTCTTATCTTCTGGTTCATAACTTATATTTTAAACAGTTACTCCTTTAACTTCATCAATTACTTTGTCGGCCAGGTGCTTCGGTACCGGGGCATAATGCGAGAAGGTAAGCGAAGCAGAAGCACGGCCGGAGGTTATGGTACGCAGGTCGGTCACATAGCCAAACAATTCGGCCAGCGGCACATCGGCTTTTAATACCTGGGCACCTCCTTTGGTATCCATGCCCTTCATAATGCCCCTGCGCTTGTTCAGGTCACCGTTAACCGGCCCGGTATATTCTTCCGGGGTCACCACTTCTACCGACATGATCGGCTCAAGCAATTGCGGGGCCGCCTTTTTGGCCGCTTCTTTAAAACCGATGCGGGCAGCCAGTTCAAACGACAAGGCATCGGAATCCACATCGTGGAAAGAACCGTGGAACAGGCGCACATATAACGAATCCAGCGGGAAGCCGGCCAACGGGCCATTGTTCATGGCGCTGGCAAATCCTTTTTCGATAGACGGAATAAATTCTTTGGGAATAATACCGCCCACAATTTTATTGTCGAAAAGCAAGCCTTCTTTACCATCTTCCCTGGGCCCAAGCTCAAACACGATATCGGCAAATTTACCTTTACCACCGGTTTGTTTCTTGTACACCTCTTTGTGCTCAACCGATTTGGTGATGGCTTCTTTATACGCCACTTGTGGTGCACCCTGGTTGATTTCCACTTTAAACTCACGTTTCAGGCGGTCAATAATAATTTCCAGGTGTAATTCGCCCATACCACGCAGGATGGTCTGGCCGGTCTCGTCATCGGTATGTACCCGCAAGGTAGGGTCCTCTTCAATGAGCTTGGCAATTGCCATTCCCAGTTTGTCCACATCGGCCTGGGTTTTAGGCTCAATGGCATAACCGATTACCGGCTCGGGGAAACTCATTGATTCAAGCACAATTTTGTTTTTCTCGTTCACCAGGGTATCACCGGTTTTAATATCTTTAAAGCCAACCCCGGCTGCAATATCCCCGGCTTCAACTACATTGATGGGGTTTTGCTTGTTGGAGTGCATCTGCATGAGGCGCGAGATACGCTCCCGTTTATTGGTACGGGTATTCAACACATAGGAGCCGGCATCGAGCTTACCTGAGTACACCCTGAAAAAGCACAAGCGGCCCACAAACGGGTCGGTGGCAATTTTAAAAGCCAGGGCCGCAAAAGGCTCACTAACATCCGGCTTGCGGGTTTCCGTTTCTTCGGTATCGGGGTTAATGCCTTCTACCGGGGGCAGGTCCAGCGGAGACGGCAGGTAAGCCGCCACAGCATCAAGCAAAGCCTGCACCCCTTTATTTTTGAAAGCCGAACCGCAAAGCACGGGTGAAAATGACATATCAATTACCGCCTCACGGATGGCCGCCTTCATTTCGTCTTCGGTAATGCTTTCCGAATCTTCAAAAAATTTCTCCAGCAAGTGGTCATCATATTCCGCTACCGACTCGATAAGTTGCTGGCGCCATTCTTCAACGATATCCACCAGGTCTGCGGGGATGTCAATCTCCTCATAGGTCATGCCTTTGTCTTCCTCATTCCAAACAATGGCCTTGTTGGTAATCAGGTCAACTACCCCTTTGAAGTCGTCTTCGGCCCCAATGGGTATTTGCAACGGCACCGGCTTGGCCCCCAGTTTATCTTTAATTTCATCTACGGCCTTAAAGAAATCCGCCCCGGCCCTGTCCATTTTATTAACAAAACAGATACGCGGCACTTTATACTTATCGGCCTGGCGCCACACCGTTTCGGACTGCGGTTCCACCCCTGATACGGCACAGAACAAGGCCACGGCCCCATCCAGTACACGCAGTGAACGCTCCACCTCTACGGTGAAGTCCACGTGGCCGGGAGTATCAATAATATTGACAATATACTCTTTGGTTTCCGGCACCATTTGCCCCTGTTGGGTAGGGTATTTCCAGGAGGTAGTGGTAGCAGCCGAGGTAATGGTAATGCCCCGCTCCTGCTCCTGCTCCATCCAGTCCATGGTGGCGGCCCCATCGTGCACTTCGCCTATTTTATGGCTCAAACCGGTATAATACAGGATACGCTCTGTGGTGGTGGTTTTACCGGCATCAATGTGGGCCATGATACCGATGTTACGTAAATAGTTAAGGTCTTTTGCCATAATTAAAATCTAAAATGCGAGAAGGCCTTGTTTGCTTCGGCCATTCTGTGGGTATCATCTTTTTTCTTAACTGCTGCTCCTTCTCCCTTAGAGGCGGCAATAATTTCACCGGCCAGGCGGTCGGTCATGGTTTGCTCACCCCGCTTGCGGGCAAAAGTTATCATCCACTTAATGCCCAGGGATATTTTTCTGTCAGGCCGAACCTCTAAAGGAACCTGGAACGTGGCACCCCCTACCCTGCGGCTCTTAACTTCTACCGAGGGCATGATGTTGTTCAATCCTTTCTTCCAAGTTTCAAGTCCATTCTCACCTGTTTTCTTTTCTACCTGCTCCAGGGCATCGTAGAAAATCGAGTAGGCAATACTCTTCTTCCCATCGACCATCAGGTTGTTCACGAACCGGGTTACCAGGGTATCGGAAAACTTGGGATCGGGAAGAATATACCTCTTCTTTGGTTTAGCTTTTCTCATTGATTACAATTTATAAAATTTATTTCTTCGGTCGTTTAGCGCCATACTTCGAACGCCTCTGGGTCCTGTCACCCACACCTGCGGTATCTAAAGCCCCCCTGATGATGTGGTAACGAACACCGGGCAAGTCTTTTACCCGGCCGCCCCTGATCAGCACAATTGAGTGCTCCTGCAGGTTATGGCCTTCTCCGGGGATGTAGGCGTTTACCTCTTTACCGTTGGTAAGCCTCACCCTGGCTACCTTACGCATAGCCGAATTTGGCTTCTTGGGCGTAGTGGTATAAACCCGGGTACATACGCCCCTGCGCTGCGGACACGCATCCAGGGCCGGTGACTTAGACTTTGATGTAAGCTTTTTTCTACCTTTTCTTACTAATTGTTGAATAGTAGGCATCTATCTGTATTTTTTTATCAATCTTATTCCCTCTACAAATTTGGGACTGCAAAGGTATAGAATTGGTTTTTAGAATACAAAAGATGTAAGAGATTTAGCGGAGAAATAATTGCCCGCCTGCCAGGCCGGCAACAGGCTTCCCGGGCCAGCCGGCAAAGGTAGCTATGCTGCAGATAATAAAAAATCCCGCCATTCAAATAAACCCAATGTACATCGTATTTTTTGGCAATATGACTGCCCCTGTCCTGCAAAACACCCGCGACAACACCCTTTTTAAAGGCAAGGCAATCCTACTGTTTGGCGCCCGGAAGGTTGGTAAAACCACGTTACTAACACAATGGGCAAATAGCTGTCATAAACCCATCCTGGAGGTAAGCGGTGAGGAACCTGACATCAGGGAACTGCTGTCGTCTATCACTTCTACACAGCTAAAAAACTATATTGGCCATAACCCGAAAAATTCATATGAATTTTTCGCCCGCAGGGCTGATGAACTGCAAAATAGTGTAAAACATCATGTTATGCACAAAACATAGCATGAACCCAAGATTAAGCATGACCCAAATTTGAGAGTA
>JALSJF010000096.1 GCA_026989505.1 Cyclobacteriaceae bacterium | reverse complement strand
GGCAATAATCCAGTCGGTAAAGTGGGTAATGGCATTAAAGTTTTTCAATGACAGCATGGGGCCTTCAAAAGTGGACATCCCGTAAGCGGTAACGGCCACCACCATGAACTTAAGCACCGGGTCTTCGCGCACGCGGTCCCAGGCGCCACGCAGGGTCATTAACCCGTTGAGCATACCTCCCCAGGAGGGGGCGATAAGCATCACCGAAAATACCGTACCCAGGGTTTGGGCCCAGTTAGGCAAAGCCGTATAAAGCAGGTGGTGCGGGCCGGCCCAGATATAAATAAAAATTAACGACCAAAAGTGAATGATTGACAGTTTATAGGAGTACACCGGCCGGTTGGCAGCCTTGGGCAGATAATAATACATGATACCCAAGAATGGCGTGGTTAAGAAGAATGCCACTGCATTATGGCCGTACCACCATTGTACCAGGGCATCCTGTACCCCGGCATAAAACGAATAACTTTTAAACAGGCTAACCGGCAGTTCAAATGAGTTGAAAATGTGTAAAATAGCAACCGTAACAAAGGTGGCAATGTAGAACCAAACCGCTACATACATGTGCCTTTCACGCCTTTTTAAAATGGTACCAATCATATTAATGCCAAAGACTACCCAGATGAGCGCAATGGCAATGTCAATCGGCCACTCAAGTTCAGCATATTCTTTTGAGGTGGTGAGGCCCAACGGCAGGGTGATGGCGGCCGCCAGGATGATTAACTGCCAGCCCCAGAAGTGGATCCAGCTAAGCAGGTCGCTGAACATGCGGGCTTTAAGCAAACGTTGTAACGAATAATAAACCCCGGCAAACATGGCATTGCCCACAAAAGCAAAAATTATGGCATTGGTATGCAGCGGCCTGATGCGGCCAAAACTGGTCCAGGGAAGACTAAAATTAGCGGCAGGATAAAAAAGCTGGGTGGCAATGGTGAGCCCCACAATCATCGCGATTACACCGAAAACTACGGTGGCTATAATAAAATACTTGACTATTTTATTGTCATAGCTAAACTTTTCAATACTCATAAGTCAATTAAGGTTAAGTTCATTTGTTACTAAGTTACACAATTCGCCAAAATAAGACCGGCAACTCGGATAAAAAAATGACATAGATCATGATTTGCAAGCAATCTTTCCCATGACAAACATAAATTCAATATATTCGTAAAACAATACAACCAGGCGGGCCGTCCGCGGGGGGGCAATGTTTGATACCCGTTCTTATGAAACTTAAATTATTTATATTGGGGTTATCTTTTTTTTGTTTCTTTACCCCTGTTCATAGCCAGGATTTTCCCGGGGCCCAACAACTGGGCTTTGCGATGCCCGATGGCTTTAATAAAGTTACCATTCCTTTTGAGCTTTATAATAACCTGATTGTAGTCGATGTATTATTAAACCGGTCGCTACCCCTGAAATTTGTGCTTGACACAGGCGTACGCACTACGGTGTTAACTGAAAAAACACTCTCCGACTTACTGAATTTGCAGTACACGCGCAAAATTACCATCCCGGGTGCCGGAGGTGAAAAACTGGTAGATGCTTACGTGGTAACTAATGTATCACTTAACCTGGGTAATGTAGAGGGTAAAGGCCATGCTCTGCTGGTGCTGGAAGAAGATTTGTTAAAGCTAAAAAACTTTTTGGGGGTAAACGTCCACGGAATCCTCGGCTATGAACTGTTCAGCCGCTTTGTGGTTGACATACACTATGATAAACGTACCATTACTTTTTATAACTCAAATGAGTATAAAAAGAAACCCGGGTTTACAGAATTGCCCATTGTTGTTGAGGACACCAAGCCTTACCTGAAGGCGAATTTCACAATTCGTGGGGATGAGGTAATAGAAGGTAAGTTTATGCTCGATACCGGGGCCAGCCATACCATGTTGCTGGATGTGCGTTCGGGAGAAAACATTTATGTACCGGAACCCAACATCAGCAGTACGTTAGGGCGTGGCCTGGGCGGTAATATTTATGGCCAGGTGGCCCGTATTGATGGGGTAGGGTTCGACCGGTATGCGTTTAAGGGGGTTATCTGCACCTTCCCCGACCCTGATAGTTATGAGATTTCCCTTGACCAAAACTTCCGCAATGGCACTTTTGGCGGAGGGATGATGTCCAGGTTTCATATTGTGTTCGACTACATTCACAATAAAATCTATATTAAAAAAGGGCACGGGTTTCGTAAGCCCTTTGAGTTTAACCTCAGCGGCCTGATTGTCCAGGCCAAAGGGGTTTACCTGCGGGAATTTGAAATAGACAATGTGCGTAAAGGGTCTGCTGCCGAAGCAGCCGGGCTAAAGGTGGGAGATGAAATAATCGAAATAAATGGCGTCCGTGCCATGAAGCTCAACCTCGACCAGATAGTGGCCAAGCTCAATGACAGGGCCAACAAAAAAGTAAAGCTTGTCATCCTCCGCAACGGGCAGCCGATGAATATCCATTTCAGGCTATACCGCCTTATTTGATGCTATCGGGCAAATAAAAAAGCCCCGTCAAACCAGACGGGGCGGCAATTTTTCACCAGGGTTAATTCTATAATGTGCGGAAATACTCCAGCACCTGACGGGCCTGCTCTTCTGTAAGGTTTTGATTGGCCATCGGGGCGCCATTAAATTCCATCAGGAGCTTCTTGGCAATCGGGTCCTTCTGGATCATTTCCTCCGGGTTTAAGATCATGTTCATCACCCATTCCGGTGATCTTCTTTCCAGAATACCTTTCGGGGCCGGGCCGATAAAGTTTTTGTCGGGCTTATGGCAGGCCGTACACATCTTATTGTAAACCTCTTCGCCTGCTTTAGCCATTTCCATATCAATTTCAGCGTCTAACGTTAGTGATGAAACAGGGCCAATCCCTTTGTTGGCCATGGGGTCTGCGGGTTCTTCCTTTGCTACCATAGATTTAGGGGCTTCGGTGGCTTCGCCTTCTTCAGCGGAACCTCCGCCACAGCTTATTAGAAACAGAAAAGCCAGGGCCGATAATAAATAATACTTCTTCATTTTGTCAAATTTGTGTTTAAACAGAACATTAATTCGTTGCCAAAGATATTGTAATTTATCCAAATCCACTTCATGAGTATAAGAAAAGGCCGAACCCTTACGGCCCGGCCTTATAACAACCGCTATACTATGAAATGTTGTTAGGCGATGTAAACATACGCCTATCTCATAGGGTAAAATATGATTTACGTCATGTTTGCGTTTTTTTCTCGTTTTTTTTCGGTTTTTTTTCGTCAAAGAGCATTCTAACCGAAGGAGAAACGGTATCATCGTACTGCCCGGAGCGTACAGCCCACAAAAAAGCAGCCAGAAACCCTGCGGCCACAACAACGCTAACAATGATTAAAACAATAATTACCGCCATGGGTTAAAATTTATATTTATAGGCCAGGCCCCTGACCGCAAAGGTAGCAAAAGCTACCACGGTAATGCTACTTAGTGGCATTAATATGGCGGCAAACAAAGGGGTAAGGTTAGCGCTCACGGCAAAAGACAGCCCAATCAGGTTATACAGGAAAGAAATAGTGAAGCTGGCAAAAATCACTTTTTGCGTATCGCGGCCAAATTTCAGAAACTTACCGGCCCGGTGAAAGTTGCCCCCATAGAGGATGGCGTCTGAGGCCGGGGTAAAGGCCGAAACGTCTTCGGTAACGGCAATGCCCACATCGGCCTGTTTCAGTGCCCCGGCATCATTCAGGCCATCGCCAAACATCACCACTTTTTCGCCTTGCTCCTGGTGCTGGCGGATAAACGCCAGTTTGTCTTCGGGCCTTTGGTGAAAGGCCATCTCCGTACCGGCCGGAAACATAGCCGCCAGGTTGGCCTTTTCCGCTTCATTATCCCCCGACAGCACCGATAGTTTATACTTGCGCAGGTCGGCAATGGTTTCGGTTACCTGCTGGCGATAAACGTTACCAAAAGTATAATACCCTTTTAGTGCCCCGTTAATACGTACATAAACACGGGTAGCTTCCGGGTGGGCCTGCGGTTCCTGCGCACCAACCCAAGCGGCCGAGCCCAACTGAATTTGGTTGCCATTTACCGTTGCCTGCAGGCCCTTGCCGGCCCTTTCGGTAAAATCACCGGCAGACAACTGGCGGGTGGCAAAAGTTTCGGCATAAATCATCCGGCTCAGGGGGTGGGTAGAGCCGGCCGCTGCCGCAGCTATCAGGTTTTTTTCTTCCTGGGTGAGGCGACCATGAAAATGTACATTGCCGGCACTACCTTTGGTTAGGGTGCCGGTTTTGTCAAATACCACCCGGGTGGTTTGCCAGAGCTGCTCCAGCACCGTCATGTGCTTCAGGTAAAACTTCTGCCGCCCCAAAATGGCCATGGCATTGCCCAGGGTAAACGGGGTGGCCAGTGACAGGGCACAAGGGCAGGCCACAATGAGCACGGCCGTAACCGCGTTTAATATATGTGCCGGGCCCTGCCAATACCAGTAGGCAGCCGTTGCAGCAGCAATCAACAACACCCCTACGGTAAAGTACTTGCTGATCGTATCAATCAGTGTATCGTACCTGCTTTGCCGCTGAAACGTATCGCTGTTCCAGAGTTGGGTAAGGTAGCTTTGCGAAACCGCCTTGACAATCTGCAACCGTATGGGCTGCCCCACCTGCCGCCCTCCGGCATATATCCGGTCACCCTTCTTTTTTTGTACCGCCTCGGCCTCTCCGGTAACAAAACTATAGTCAATGGCCGCCCCGCTACTCAGCAATATGGCATCGGCCGGGATTACCTCCCGGTTGCGCACTTCAATCACATCGCCTGCTACCAATTCGTTAACCTGTACCACTTCTTTCGCCCCCTCCGTTATCTTGTGCACCGCTAAGGGGAAGTAGGACTTATAGTCGCGCTCAAACGACAGGCTTTCATAGGTTTTGCTTTGAAACCACTTGCCAATGAGGAGAAAAAATACCAGCCCGGCCAGTGAGTCAAGGTAGCCCGGGCCCGACTGGGTGAGTATATCGTAAAGGCTACGGCCGAAAAGGGCTATAATGCCCAGGGCAATCGGCACATCAATCGTAACATAGCGCTGCGCCAGGCCTTTATAGGCCGACACAAAGTAGGTGCTGGCCGAAAAGAACACAACCGGCAGGGCCAGGGCAATGTTGGCCAGGCTGATAAACCGCTGCACATTCTGGTCGAGGCCCTCAAATCCCAGGTACTCCGGGAAGCTGAGCATCATAATATTGCCAAAACAAAAGCCGGCAATACCTATCTGCAGGTATAACCTGCGGTTCTCTTTTTTGGTTTTGCTGGCGCTGGCATTTTGCAGGTTTATTTCGGGCTCATAGCCCACGGTAGCCAACAACTCCACTACTGTTTTCAGGGAAATAACCTGCGGGTTAAAGTCGATGGCCACTTCTTTACGGACAAAGTTCACCCGGGAAGTGATAATGCCTTCGCGCAGGGAATCCAGGTGTTCGAGCAGCCAGATACAAGAGCTGCAATGAATGGCGGGCACCTTGAAAACTATTTTGCTGAGCTTAGCAGAAGAAAAATTTAGTAACTTCTGCTGAATTTCCCGGTTATCAAGAAAAGCAAACTTCTCCTGATAATCACGGTTTTTCAGGGAAATGCCCGGGGCGCTTTGCAGGTCGTAATAATTACAGAGGTCGTTTTCGTTGAGTATCTCATAGACCATTTTACAGCCATTGCAGCAAAATGGTTTATCGTCAAAGGGTATCAGTTCCTCTGCACAGGGCTCACCGCAGTGATAGCAGGTGAGTATTTCCTCCTGGTTATTCGTGTTTGCCATTGCCTATCGCCCAACCGGGGGTTAACCCGGATGAGTGCAAAATATTTTACCTCAAATTTGAGCCATTTTTTTAAACTTTTGGTTCATTTATATTTGCTATGCATAACCTGTTGTGTTACAGTATTTTGCAATTCATCAGCCCGCGGGTAAAAAATTCTGATGAATTTTTTTTGGGCTAATTAGGGCTATAAAGCTGAAGATAGCAATTATTGCCTAACTCATAGCAGTGGGGCCAGCAGCCGCGAAGTGGATTCGGCCAGTCGCCTGCGTATAGGGCGTTGCTGCCAGCGGCTCAGGTGCAGCGGCACACATTGGGCCTTGTCCTTTGCAAACTGATCGATAAGTTGCCCGGCTATCTCCCGGTCATAAATAAAGGCGTTAACTTCAAAGTTCTGGTCGAAACTGCGGAAATCCATATTGGCCGTGCCTACCGAAGATAAGATACCGTCAACTACCATGGTTTTGGCGTGGTTGAAGCCCCCGGTATAAAGGTGCACCTTCACCCCGGCCTCAAGTACTTCCTTCATATACGACATAGAAGCCGCCTGAACAATTTTATTGTCGCCCTTATAAGGGAAAACTATCTGCACATCCACCCCGCCCAGGGCGGCCGTGCATAAGGCGGTAAGGATGGGTTCGTTGGGGATAAAATAGGGTGTGGTAATCAGCACTTGCTGCCTGGCGGTGCTGATGGCCATGAAAAATGCCTGCATGATGGAGGCCCAGTCGGAATCAGGGCCGCTGGCGGCAATTTGCATGCATTGGCGGTAGTTGACGTCCTGGTCGGGGAAGAACTTAGTGGAAAAAGGCAGGCCCTGGTTGCTGACAAAGTACCAGTTGAGCATAAAAACTATTTGCAGGGAGTACACGGCTTCCCCCTCAATTTTCAAATGGGTATCGCGCCAGGTAAGCCGGTCATCTTTATTGATATACCGGTCGGCTACATTGATGCCGCCAACAAACCCGGTTTTGCCATCGATAACCACAATTTTACGGTGATCCCGAAAGTTGGCCCGGCTGAGCCTGGGGATGTACACCGGCATAAACGGGTAGTGCGCTACCCCTGCCTCATCGAACAAGGATTTAAATGATTTACTCAGGTGGGAGGTGCCTACATCATCATAGATAAAACGCACTTCCACACCCTCTCTGGCCTTTTGGGCCAGTATCTGCGCTAGCTCGTTGCCGATGTTGTCGTTATCAAAAATATAATATTCCATATGAATATGGTCCCGGGCCGCCAATAAGCATTGCTTCAACTCGGCAAATTTGTTTTCCCCATTGATTAATAAGGTTATGCGGTTACTCTGGGTTAAAAAAGAACGGTTATTGGACAGCAGGAGGCGGATGATATTGGCCTTGTCTTTAACCTCCGGGTCGTCAATCAGTTCATGCTGGCTGGCCAGGTCAAGCTGCTCCTGGGTGTACTCATCTATACGTACCTGGTCCACAGCTGCCTTGCGCGAAAACATTTTATGCCTGCGGTAGTCCTGGCCAAACAAAACGTAAATCAGCAGGCCCACCACCGGTATCAGCACCATGGCCAAAAGGTACGAATGGGTCTTCAGGGGGTTTTTATTTTCCAGCAAAAGTTTAATCACCGCCAGTAACACCAGCACATAATAGCCGATAATGATGGTCGTAGAAAAATACTGCCAGAAGACCGAGAGTTTAGACCAAAATTCTTCCATCCTATTAGTTGCCGTTAAACAATTCCTGACCAGGGGCTAACCCCTGATCAAATTTACATATTAACTACTAAAGCCGGCAATAGAAAGTAAATAGCGAGGGCTTAAATATTCAGCGCTTGCCTTACCCGGTTATCCACCGAGAACCTCCCTGAACCCAGCACCAGGAATAGCACGGCTGCGGCCAGGTACATAAAAGCTTTTTCTGCCATCCCATAGGGGTCGTTGGCATGGTTGACAAACCCGGCCACAAACAGGGTGGCCGCCACAAAAAAAGCGGCCGGGCGGGTAAACAAACCAATGGCCAGTAAAAGGCCCCCCGCAAACTCGCTCAGGCCGGCCACCCAGGCAAACAGCCCCGGCCAAGGAAAGCCCAGGTCGGCCGTATGCTCAATAAACCCTGCCGAAGGGGGCATTTTACCCAAACCATGAGCAAACGCCAGGGATAAACCTATATATAACCTGAACAAAGCGAGCCAAAAATCCGTTTTAACAGTATTCTCGGTGCCGGCAAATAATAACTTCTTCATGCGGATAAAATTAATACTATGTGGCTAAAAAATAAAGTTGGTATTTTTATTGTAGATAAATGAACCCAAAACAATATTTATGATGAAAGGAATAGTGTTAAGCCTGGTAGCGGCCCTCTGGGCGCTGGCCGTACAGGCACAAAAGGTATTTCCGCAAGACACCATCCAAACCAGCAACGGCCCCCTGGTGATAACCTTTGTCGGCCATGCTTCGCTGATTTTTAATTGGCATGGCGAGGTTATCCATATTGACCCTTCCTCACGCGAGGCCAATTACTACCAACTGCCCCAGGCCACCATGATTTTTGTTACCCACCACCATGGCGACCACTGCGACCCGGCCTCACTGAAGGCCATTACGACCGATAAAACCAAAACGTTTATGAGTTCGCGGGCGCATGAAAAATGGAACCAGGGGATGGTTTTACGGCCCGGGCAAACGGTAACCGTAAAGGGCATAGAAATAACCACCCTGCCGGCCTACAATATTGAACACAAGCGAGATGACGGCACCCCCTACCATGTAAAGGGCGAATGCAACAGCTACATCCTCAACCTGGGCGGTACCCGTATTTTCATTGGCGGGGATACCGAAAACACCCCCGAAATGAAAGCCCTGACCAATATTGATATCGCTTTTTTGCCCATGAACCTGCCCTATACCATGACCCCGGAAATGGTGGCCGATGCCGCCAAAGCTTTTAAGCCTAAAATCCTTTATGTTTATCATTATGGCAAAAGCGACACCAACCATTTGCGGGAGTTAATGGCTGACGAAAAAGCGGTAGAGGTGCGGATTAAACGCATGTAAAAGATGAAAAAGTTGTTTTTTGCCTTGCTGCTGATTGGCCTGGGATGCCGTACCGGCCCTGACCTGAAAGGGGTGAATTTCCGTGAAGAGATGCGCAGTTTTGTCGGGGAAATCAACCGCTACGCCAAAGCGGCCAACCCGGGGTTTGCCATCATCCCCCAAAACGGCATAGAACTGGTTACCCTGAATGGCGATGTGGCCGGCCAGGTAGCCAGCCAGTACCTGACCAATATTGATGCCGTGGGCCAGGAGGATTTGTTTTACGGGTATAATGCCGATAACCAGAAAACCCCGGCTGAAGTGACGGATTACCTTACCGGGTTTCTGGATGTTGTGTTGAACAACGGCAAGGCCGTATTGGTTACCGATTACTGTTCCGATGCCTCCAAAATAGATGACGCCTACCTGCTGAACAAGCAAAAACAATACGTACCCTTTGCCGCCCCCGACCGTGAACTGCGGGTGGTGCCGCCCTATCCGCCTGCCCCGCGCAATACTAACGACCGGGATATTGCCAGCATCAACGATGCCCGTAATTTCCTCTACCTGATCAATCCGGAAAACTTTAACACGAAACAGGCCTTTATTGATGCCCTGCAAGCCACCAATTACGATGTAATCATCATGGATGCCTTCTTCGATGGGGAAATATGGACGGCCCCAGAACTATCCCTGCTGAAAACCAAGGCCAATGGCGGCCAGCGGCTGGTCATCAGCTATATGAGCATAGGCGAGGCCGAAGACTACCGCTACTACTGGCAGCCGGCCTACCAAAATACCCCGCCCGCATGGCTGAGCGGCCCTAACCCCGACTGGCCGGGGAATTACAAGGTGAAATATTGGTTGCCCTCATGGAAAGCCATTATCTATGGTAACCCCGAGGCCTACCTCGACAAGCTCCTCGCAGCCGGTTTTGATGGCGCCTACTTAGATATCATTGATGGCTTTGAATATTTTGAAAGCCAATAACCACCCCCTTTATTCCCGGGCTTCCTCTGCCTCCAGTTGCTTTTTATAGTTAAACTCATTGTAGGCTGCCAGCACACTTACAATACCGATAACCACCAGTGAATAATATACAAACGAGGGCACCTGTACCGGGTCGCCACTGGCATAGGAGTGCAGGCCGGACAAATAATAGTTAACCCCAAAGTAGGTCATCAGCACCGCGCCAAAGCTTATGAAAGCAAAGAAGTTAAAGGTAAAGGTATCCCTGAATGACGGAATCAGGGTTAGGTGCAGGGTGAAGGTGTACAGGATTACCGTTACCAGGGTCCAGGTTTCTTTCGGGTCCCAGCCCCAGTAGCGGCCCCAGGATTCATTGGCCCAGATACCGCCAAGGAAGTTGCCGATAATCAGCAACACAAGGCCTACACTTAAGGTCATCTCCACAATCAGGGTCAGTTCCTTCAAGGTCAGGTCAACCTGTAGTTGGTTTTGCTTGTTACGGAAGATCAGGATACACAGGTTGAGGAAGGCGATCATACATCCCAGGGCCAGGAAGCCATAGCTGGCGGTAATGGTAGCCACATGAATGGTAAGCCAATAAGATTTAAGCACCGGCACCAGGTTGGTAAGCTCGGGGTTAAGCCAGCTCATGTGGGCGGTAAGCAGGGTAATACCGGCCAGCACCGAGGTTACCCCCAGGGTAATAGAAGATTTCTTCATAAACATGAACCCCGCCAACATGGTAGCCCAGGAGATATAAATCATGGATTCATAGCCGTTGCTCCAGGGCGCGTGGCCCGAGATGTACCAGCGGATGGCCAGCCCTATAGTTTGTACGCTAAAGGCCAATACCAAAACCGCGAGGAAGGCCCTGGTCGTTTTCTTAAACTCCCATGAAGGTTTAAAAATGGACAGAAAAAAGAAACCCACCAGGATAACCCCTATTGTCAGATAAACCGGAAACAGGTTTTTAAAAATATTGGTCTTATTATAGAGTATTTCGAGGTTGGCCTTGGTGGCAGAAGGCAATATTTCCCCGCCAAAATCCTGCTGAAATTTACTGATCAGGGCCAGTTTGGCCTCGGCCTCCTGATAGTTATTGGTTTTAACCGCCTCTTTCAAAGCAGCCACGTAATTATCAAACAGGTCGCCATATTCTGTGCCATGGCCCATAGCCTGATGGTGTTCGGGTGGGGTAACCCACTTGTTGTTGGGGTGGTCTTTTACCGGAAAAATACGCAACAGCGAACCGTTGAGCACCATGTAACACACATTTACCCGTTCATCCACATTAATCAGCGCTTTATCATAAGTTGAGCGCAGGGCCGGTTTTTTGATATAGGCCTGCTCTACCTGCGCCCTGATCTTATACTGGCCGTTGGCATCGATAAAATCCATAAAAGTGGCGTAGTCACTACGGATACCCAGCAGGTTTTGCACGGCTGTTTCCGGCACCTTAATGATGGGCTCCCGTTGCCATTTCTCATGGTCGGTAATCATGCCCAGAAAGACCTGGTCGGCCGTAAGGTTATGGTAGCTGCTTTCCTTGCTGATTTTTACCAGGATTTTATTGGCCATGGTATTTACCGGCTCAATCCGGCCCTCTTTATTTTGCAAATAAAGTTTGCCGAACTTTGCCGCATGCCGGGCGCTAACATCCTGGGCCTGTGCGGCAGGGCCGGCAAACAAGATAGCCAGCAGCCACAGGGCCGGGGCCAGCAATTTTTTACGCTTTTCATGGATCTCCTTAAGCTGCATGGCCACCCGGGCAAAACGGGTTTTGCGGGTAAAAAAGGTGACAATTAAACTGGCAAACAGGCTAAAGTAACCGATATAGGTCACCAGGGTGCCCCAAAAATCATGGTTCACCGACAGGATAGTCCCCCGTTCATCCTGGTCGTAAGACGACTGGAAGAAGCGGTAACCCCCATAGTTGAGGATATGGTTCATATAAATACGGTAGGGCATTTCGATGTTATTGGCTTGGTCTATCAAAACCACTTCGCTGGCATAAGATGACGGGCTGTTAGAGCCCGGGTAGCGCTCAAGTTCAAACTTGATTAGTTTCAGGGCAAAGGGCAGCTCCAGCATTTTATAGCCCACCTTCACCGTAACTTCGCCTGCCCCTGTGGTAAAGGTATGTGGTTTACCCAACTGCACCACAGCCTGCTGGTCATTCACGGTCAGCTCCAGGATGGGTACCCCTTGCTCGTTTTCATTGGTTACCGGCTGGTACTCAACTTTACCGTGTTCGATAAACTCTTTCACCACAAAAGAGGTATTGCCCACCGTATGTACCGACATGATTTTAATGGGCACAAACCCTTCTATTTCATAAGGGGGATGGTCATCCCCTCCCTCTACGGCAACCCGCATGCGTTGCGGGAAGCGCATCAGCAGTTCACCATTGCGGGCCATGATTTGCAGGGCATCCCTGCGGGTGGTGTCTTCAAAGCTGATGGCGAAGTCATGCGTCCTTCTGGTTTCGCCCTGGCGCAGGCTAAACTGATGGCGGCCATCCTGCCCGCCAACCACCAGGGTGATAAACGGGTCTCCGGTATCGGCCGGTACCAGTACCTGCTTTGCCTGCGGGTAATAATTGCCGGCCGTAATGGTAAGCGGTTTGCCCTGCCAGCTATATTCTTTTTGCAACAGCACTTCCCTGGCCGGGGCCGGGGCTAAGAATATTTTTTCTTCATAGTTTTCCTGCTGCTCCCCTTGCTGCAACTGCACGAACATATAGGTATCGGAAGAGCGAAAGATATTGGTGGTTTGGCCGTTGCGGATATGCATTTGCCCTTCAAAACCATAATAACGGGTTATCCCGGCCCCGATGATGATGACAACCAAAGCCAGATGGACAATAAGGATATTGATTTTGCTCTTCAGGTAAAGGTGCTTGGTAAAGATCATGCCGGTAAAGTTGATGATCATTAAAAGCAGCAATACCTCAAACCAGGTAGTATTGTAAACCGCCAGTTTAGCTGCCGTGGCACCATAATCATTTTCCACAAACGTGGCATAGCCGATGACATAAGCAAAAACCAACAGCAATACCCCCATAAACCAGCCGGAAAACAAGAACTTAAAATATTTCATGGTGTTAGTATTTTATTAACGATACAGGCCTGTTTCCTGGGTGAAAATACACCTGCCTGACAAACTTTGTTTTAACATCAAATATCCCTGATATTAAGGTGGATAAATATGATGTAGATCAAGATAAAAGTTAATATTTATCATAAAATTGCCTGCTATGCAGGTGTGGGTTTTATACGGGAAATGACCCACCATACGCTTAATAACTTTCAGGGTTATGGCGCTCACCATGACAGGTAAGGTAACAGCGCCCACGGAAAGTGCCCCTGTCTTCAAACCTTAGCCTGCCCATATTATCCGGGGAAACTACATTAAGGTCAAAATTTATCAGGTGGGTATTGTTGGTGGTATTGCCCTGGCTGTTGCTGATCCCATGGGCATCATGACAAACACTACATGGGGTATCTTCTCTGCGGATGTGCCGGTCATGGTCAGCAAAAGACTCATCATTCAAAATAGAGTTGCGGTCATGGCAATTATAGCACAGTTCATAATTGGTGGCCGACTCCGGGGTAAAATCAGCCGTTTCATACCGGTATTTTAAAATCTGTGGATAGATAGACCCGTGGGGCCCGGCTGGGGCGGCCCCGTCACTGGCATGGCAATCGGTACAATAAATCACACTCGACTCGGTAAGGGGGGCAATCAGGCTGGGCACATTATTATTGGCCCCGGCCCCTTCAACCGGATGATAAGAGGGGTTGCCCAGGTCAAACTCCAGGCGCACATTATTTTGCTCTATCTGGCGGTTGATTACACTGGCCGGTTTTGAAGGGCTGTCGGCATGGCAGCGGTAACACAATTCATATTCGTAAGCAACCGTAGTAACCGAATTGCCCCCCTGGTCTATGCCCATTACCCCGGTAAGGAAGCCGTTGGCATTCGGGGCGTTGGCAGTAGCATTATTTACCGCATGGGGGTTGTGGCAATCCTGACACTCTACGTGCATGGTAGAAGCCAGCGGGGCTTCAGTGGGGTCATGGATATTGTTATAATTATAGACGTTATGGTTGTAGGTTTTTAATATCTCGGTTTCAATATCCGTAGCCGCCACATTACCGTTGTGGCAATCCAAACAATTATTTTCTTCCGGCCCGGCCTTCAACAATCTTGGCTTGCCCCCCGAATTATGCGGGTCGTGGCAATTTTCACAAGCATTTTCAGCCACTGTGGCATAAGGCACTTCAATATGCTGCCAGGGGTTAGTGCCGGAGTTGTTCCAGGTAGCGCCAGATAAATTATGGCTGGAGGAAGCCCAGTAATTCCTGTCGTGGCATTTGAAGCATAAATCGGAATACTGCTTGGTAGCCACCAGGAACTTACCATAGATATCGTTGTGCGGGTCATGGCAAGAGACACACTGCACCTTGCCGTTTTCCAACTGCACCGGCATGCCAATAGCCGCAGGGTCTTTAAGTTGCCCGTCAGCCGAGGCCACAGCGGAGGTATAACTAAACGATACCGGATGGTCATCGCTCAAGTCGGTGGTAAGGTTTTTAGGGCCGGCCGGCATCGTGGTAATGCCCCCACTAAAATCAATGTCGGTGGTGCGGCTAACCACATTGCCGAGGGCGATGGTGCCATCATGACAAGAAAGACATAAGATAGCCGACCCGTCCGGCTGACCGGGGACGGCCTCCAGGGTAGAACTGCTGTACAGGGTATAGGTTGAGCCGGGGTCATCCCGGTTCCATAAGGGGGCTACCGGACGGCTGGCATGCGGGGTATGACAAAATATGCATATCTCCGATTCGGACGTAGCTTTAACCGTGCCCGGGCCCGATGCCGACAGGTTATGTTTGGAACTTATCACGGACTGCCCGCAAAGCCATGCCGGGGTAATTAGTATTGAAAGTGCTATAAATACAATTTTTCTCATTTCACTGATGGTTGATAAGTTGAAAAACCTGGACTCTTGCATTATAGCTGTCGGCTATATAAATATAGTCATTGTTGTCTATATAAATACCGCCAGGAAGCCAAAAGTCACCACTTTTCTGCCCCTGGTGACCAAAGTTATACAGCAATTGCCCTTGCCGGTTAAAAATTTGTACTGTATGAAACAAGGCATCCACTACATAAATATTGCTGTGGGAATCGGTAGCTATCCCTTTGGGGCGGGCAAAATAGCCCGAAGCATCGCCTGCCTGGCCAAACATGGCCACCCAGCCCCCATCACTATTAAATACCTGTACCCTGAAGTTCATCGAATCTACAATATAGACCAAACCCTCCCGGTCAATCCAGATATGGGTGGGAAAATTAAACTCGGCTGGCTTATTGCCCCGTAAACCAATAGTTTTTAAAAGGTTGCCCCGCTTATCCAGTACCGCTATCCGGTGGGCACCTGTTTCCAACACCCATACCTCCTGCTTGTCGGGCATATAAGCGATGCCCGTAGGCTGGTTAAGGTGCAGGCTATGGTTAAATAAGGTTACTTTTTTGCCGTCCGGGCTTAACAGGAAAATTTGGTTCAGGCGTGAGTCGGTAACCAGTAAACCTTTACCGGGCAGTAAGCATAAATCCACCAAAGAGTTGGGAGGGGCGGTAAGCTTTCCCTTTGGTTTCAGGGTTGTGCCTTTGTTCTCATTTATCAGGGCCACAGTATTTGATTTTTGATCGATAACCCAATATTTATCCGGGCTGGTGGCCCAAACCGCCACCGGTTTTACCAGCACCGCCCGCCTGGCACCAAACATAAAGTTACCAATGCGGCCAAATATCCCTTTCTTGCCTTTTTCTTTATCAGGAGAGGGGAACTCATTTACATAGCGTACGTACACCAACTCAGGGTGACCGGTGCTATCTGCCTGAACGGCTACCTGCGCCAGCAGGGTTAACCTGCCGGCAACAGCGGTAATAACTACCAGCAACACGAAGGACTTAGCTATAGGTATCATAAATTATGGCAGGTTAAACATAAGGCACTTTTGTCATTGCTGATCCACAACGAGCCACTATTGGCGGCCCCGTTTTTCACCGGGGGGCAACTACGGCAAGATGTTTTATAGGCAGAAAAATGGGCATCATGGCAGGAGGTACACTCAACCCGGCCATTCACCAGCATGTCTTCCATTATAGTGCCGCCCAAACCCGACTGCGTGGTATTTGGGTTATAAAGCCTGTTGTTGCCCAGGGAGTCGGCTCTATATAAAACCGACACCGGATGGTTTATACCGTCCGGGCTTGTGGTCACCGCCTCATATTGGCCACTATGGGTAAAACCGGCCACCGTGCCATCATGGCAGGTAAAACATAGTTTTGAAATGCCGGACAAGTAAGTGGTGTCAGCGTTTGACCGTGAGCCTTTTTCAAAGGCAATGAGGAAGCCGTTGGCCTGGTTAGGTTCTTCTTCTGCACTATAAACATGACAGGGGTTGCAACGCTCGCTGAATCTCCAGTTGTCGTGGTCAAACTTATGAGGGTTGGCGGTTTCCTGCTGACTGTAACCGGTAAAATAATTACCGAATAGTATCGCCATCAGTAAAGCAGGGAAACAAAACTTCGCTTTCATAGCCTAATTTTTTTGCGGGTTAACCAAATTTACCGAATCCTGTAAAACCAGGCGTTCATAACTATACCGCTCATGGCAGCCCGTAAGGCAGGAGCCACCTTTATCGGTAAGTTCAAACTCGATGGGCATATTCCAGTTTCCATAGCGGGTTTTTTTCTTAATTAAATATTTGTTTTCCGAGCCATGCATATCATGGCACAGGTTACAGTTACGGCCACGGTTACCCTGAACGTGTAAATAATGCAGGTTTTGCTCACCATTTCTAAAATTAGTGGCCGACTCTGTAGTGGGCGAGGCAAATAGCTGGTCATCGTGGCAATCAAAGCATAAGCCGAAATTTACCGGGTCGGCAACCACATACTGGTCATCAGGGAAGCTCAGTGTTAGCAAGGTGTGTTCTTGGGAAGCATGGGGTTTGTGGCAAACAGCACATTCACCCAGGGCTATGGGGCCATGAATGGTATTGCCCTCTTTCAAATGGGGGCTGATGGCCTCAATATTACCCGACACCGCTTCTATGGCCTTATCATGGCAACTCAGGCAAACCTCTTTTTCATTGGCAAAAAGTATTTTTTTCTCAGCCGAGGCGTGTGGCTTATGGCAATTCAGGCAAGTGTTGGTTTCGTTTACCGCCCCGTGTACCACGTTGGCCGCAGCAATGCTGTTATGGGTATCCTCATGGCAGCTAAAGCATAAGTTTTGGGTTTTCATATCTGACAAGTGGGCCTCTTTTGAGCTATGGGGTTGGTGACAAGCAAAACAATCTTTCTTTTTAAAAGGGTCATGGACAAACTCTTTTTTAAATTCTTTACGAATGGGTTTATGGCATTTTCTGCATAAACGGTCAAGTTTGGTGGTATTTAGCAAAGCCTCATTATTCGCCTGGTGGGGGTTGTGGCAACCGGTGCAGGTGCCCTCTTCTACAGCTCCGTGAACCAGGTTGCCTTTGGGGATTTCCAGGTCATGGCAGTCAAGGCAAAGGCCACCCACCGGGTCGGTTTTCACCAGGTACAAATTTGGCGAGGTGTGAATATCATGGCACTTCAGGCAGTCGCCTTTTTGTGCCGGGTCATGAACAAACTCTTTTTCATTTTTGGGGTCATGGCATTCGTAGCATAAGGTTGGTACGTTCTCCTTCAGGGCAAAGCCTACTACATTGTCAAGGGGGTGCTCGGCACCGTTGGCAATATGGCAGCGCTGGCAATCCTTTTTGGCCGGGGCATGCACGGTTTCTTCATTTAGTTTATCCTCATGGCACTCGCTGCATGATTTTACCGTATCGGCCGGAACCCTAGTAAAAAGCCTGTTTGCAGTGCCTGTTACCTTACCGGAAACCGGATAATAAATGGTGTTGGCCTTAATAGCATATTTACCCCTTGCCATTTTGGTTATTAAGGAAGCCTCTCCGGAGCCCAGGAACCATAGCCACATTAAAATTAATACTTTATCCATCACCTGTCTGTTTTAAAATCTTCTTTCTAATTGAAAATACACCCCCCTGAAGTTGAACTGTTCCCCAACAAAATTGCGCTTATACACCTCGAGCCCTACTTTCATATAAATATTGCGAAAAGCAGCATTATACTCCAGTTTTGAGGTAATTAAATCCAGGTCTATTTCTTCTCCGATTTGTTTGCGGTAGCCAATATCCAGGTTAAGCTTCATCCGTGGTTTTATCTGGTAGGCAGCTTTACCATAAATGCTTGAATAAAGCTGGTCGGTATTGGTTTCTGTAAGGGTCAGGTCGCTCAGATCGCCATTTAATGAAAGCCGGACTTTTTTACCTGCCATTCCGTTGATGCGGAGGAAATAGCGCATTTTTTCATAGGGCACAATCGTACTGTTATATTCATCCCGCTCGACCCCAAAATTAAGTAACCCTACCTGCATACGAACACCATAAACATGACGGGTATAATAGTTAAGGGTGAGCAGTTCAGAGCCCTCAATGCCGCTGTAATCCTGGGTGGTGTTGGTGTAGTACAACTCCAGCAATTGTTTAAAAAGGATAACCCTGGCGGTAAACGACTGCAGGTCCGAATCAAAATTATATGAGCCAACCTGTACCGCAACATAGTCAACCAAAACAGGGGTATTGTTGGGTAGCTGGCCCCCGGGCACCCTGACAATCTCCACAAACTGGTCACGCTCAATTAACAGGTAGTCAAAATCGCGCTGGTATATAATAGAACCTGTTATATCCTTTACTACCACTGTAGCGAGGTCCACATAAGGGCGGTCGAGCAGCACCACCTCACCATCCAGTAACACATGGGGTTCATCAATAATTTGTACTGTAGAGTTGGGGTTACTCAATACATTTTGGTTGTGCAGGCGGTAAGAGTAGGCCAGGTTTAAAGTGCCATTGGCGGGTATTTTTTTGATATAATTAAAACTAATCCCGGTACGTGTGTTGGTTTCCTTAAAAGCGGTATGGCTATTGGTAATGTAATCATAAAATACAGAAGTGCGCAAACTGCTAAACAGTTCATGGTCCAGGGTGCCATTGAAGCGCTGCTGGGTATAACCCTGGTTAGGCTGGGTAACGCCAATTAAATCATAGCTGCCACTGAAGTTGATTTTATAAGGCAGGCGCAAATGCACATTCTCAAACATTTGCAGCCTGGTTTGGGTTATAATCCCGGTTTGCTCGAGGGTATTGATAGATGACCTGAACATATACCGCCTGTGTTTATCAAAATAAAAATTATTGTTCAGAATAAACTTAATGTTTATATTGTCAATGGCCGCCAGGTTGGGTTCTTCCCTGAATAAAGAAAACCGGTTAAAAATAAACTCATTGGTGTCGCCCAGTTTGGTAAACGACTTGCTTACCCGTGCCTGTAATTCTTTTTGGTCGTTTATGTAGGTGCGGCCGGTTTCAATTTCCAACTGGTTCCATTTACGGTCAGTATAGTTAATGGTGAGGGGTAAGATACGGTTTTGAAAGCTATAGCCAACATTCCACTGACGGGTATCGGTACGCATGCTGGTTACATATTCCCGGTTGATAAAATTGCGGCCAATGTTAAAGCCACCGCTAAGGCTCATAGGCTTGCCATTGAAAATCGTGCCGTTGATATTCAACCGTGAGAAAGTAAGTACTTCGGAACGGTCGGGGCTTACGGTATAAAACTGCTGTGAAGTACCCGGGTTATATTCTCCGCCAATATCCAACAACAACAGGTTGGGATGGCCGATATAACTGCGGGTATCAAGGGCAAGTTTACCATAGACAAAAGGAAACTTTGAGAAATCCAGCACATCATTAAGTATCCGCTCTTGCTCACGATAAAAACCCTGTACCCCAATAGTGCCGGAATAGGAGATAAGTTCCCAGGCCCTGAAAGTATAGGGGCCTTGCTGGGCTAACAACCGGCTGGCAAAAAATAGCATTAGCGCTATGAGTTTAATTCTTTTCATATTAATTCAACATAAACTCATCTTCTCCCCCGTGCGGGTTATGGCACTGGGTACAATCGTTTTTGTTCTCATCCTGGTGGGCCGGGTTGTTAAATATCAGGGTTTTGCTATGGCAGTTCAGGCACAAGTCCTGCCCCGGCAATTTCAGCAAACCGGCTTTTTCCGAAGCATGTGTTTCGTGGCAGGTAGAGCAAAAATTAGCCGATACCGGCCCATGCAGGAAGCTGTAATCGTTTATTTTTTCTTCATGGCAATTATAGCAGGCCCCTTTTTCCAGCATAAACATATTCTCGCTGCTATGTGGGCTATGGCATTGGGTGCAATCATCTTTCTTCTTAACATTTTGATGAATAGCACTTTCGGCCAGGAGTTCTGTATTATGGCAAACAAAGCACAGGTTATTGCCATCGGCCAGGAGCAGGTTATCCGCTTCTGACATATGCGGGCGGTGGCAAGAGGTACAGAACCCTGCCCCGGCCGGGCCATGTTTAAAGCTATGTTTTTCAAGGTTACTATCGTGGCATTGATAGCATAACTCAGGTTCTTCGGCTACCAGCCGGCCCATCCTGTTTTCATCGTGACAACTCCCGCACTCTTTTTGCTGATAAGGTTGGTGGTAGTCGTATTGAGGGATGTTTCTGGTAGCGGCTATGGCCAGGCTACGAACACTATCGGCCTGCCCCAGGGTATCCAAACCAATGGTTAAGGTCTTTTCTTCCTGTGGCGGCACCCCGTCAAAAAAAACATTCAACACCTTGTAGCGGGTGGAGGGGGAGCATGAGGTGATGAGCAGGAGAAAGCCGGCTGCTGTTAAAAGGGCAATATGTTTATCCCTGCCCATCCACATTTTACTTTCCTGCTGTGTTTTTTTCTTCTATATAACCATACACATTCAACCTGTCCGGGCCAAAGTTATTGGTTACCAAAACCAAGTATTTAAGCTTATACCGTTCATGCACAAATTGTTGAAAATATTCAAGTCCTTCATAGCTGATAGTCACTTTTGCCGGCAGCCACATATCGCCCGGCCCTTTATAGCTGCCGCCAAAAAACATCAGCAGCCGCCCTTGTCGGTCAAAAATCTGAATGTTTTCAAAAGCGGCATCTACCACATAAAGGTTCCCCTCACGGTCAACCGCTATCCCTTTAGGACGGGTAAACTGACCTATTCCGCGGCCATAGCTGCCAATAGTTTGCAGATGGTTGCCCGCATGATCATAAATTTTCACATTAAATTCCCCGAAGTCACTTACATAAACCCGGTCGGGGGTTACATAAATATTGGTAGGTTGAAAAATCCTGCCCTTGCCCTTGTTGTCTTTTGGAATGGAGTATAAAAGCTGATAGGTGCTGTCGTTTTGGTAAACATCTATCCTGCTATTGGCAACATCGGCAACCCAGATTTTGCCATAAGCAGCAAAAACATCGGTTGGCTTATCCTCTTTGCTACCCCCCAGGCTGTAAACGTATTCCAGGTTCTGGTTATAGATAACCACTTGTTTGCGTTTAGAATCGGCCACATACAAATATCCCAGGGAATCAACAAAACAATTTATGGGCAACTTAAGCTTACCCAGGCCTTTGGGAATAAAATAGCTGAAGGTTTTATTGGCAAAATCCAGTATTTCCAGGCCTTCTTTGTCCAGGTCACAGAGATAAATTTTTCCTCCGGCCATGGCTACGCCATAAGGTTTGAGGATAGGTTTGGGCGGTTCTTGCCCGGCCAGGAATGTGCCAAATTTTGAGCGCTGCCCTTCCACCTCATACGAAGTACTGATACTGGTAAGGTATTGGATACGGGCTGTGTCCGGAGGTGAGGGGTACACAATAGGCTCGGCTGATTGTTGCTGATATGCTTTTTTTGAGCAGGACGAAAAGAGTGCCAGAAGGGCAATCGGGAACACAAATTTTAACCATTTCATAGCCATGCAGGGTTTCATTAAGTGAATCCGGTAAATAACACTATATTTAACCATATAAGTACCTCTTACCATTCAAAGATGCTGAATCTATACCCGTTAAAATATGATACAAATCAGCTTGTTTGCTGATTTTGAGCATCTTTCTATGTTTAAACTTTTAACCGGCTGATGGCAAAAAAAAGGCGGTAAAAAACCGCCCTTTAAATGGTTGTAAGATACTACTATTTTACTTGTTGTGGCAGGTCAGGCACAAGGCGCTATTGGCATTGCTTTTTACCAGCAAGAAGCCGATGCCTGAGCCATTGTGTACATCATGGCATGAAGCACACTCCATTTTACCCCCTATAAGCATATCATCATTGATAACACCTCCCAGGCCTGAGTTTTGGGTAGAAGGGTCAAAAAGGCCGCCATCTGCAGAAGCCAGGGCCGGGTCATAGGTAAATGAAATCGGGTGGTCATTTGAAAGGTCTGTGCCTAACAGGTCATTTCCCCCGATAAAGTTAGTGCCTCCGGTAGTACCGCCAAAATTATCCAGGGCCACCGTACCATCATGGCAGCTTAGACATAGCTTGGAGCTGGCATCGGGCTGGCCAACAGCAGCATCCAGGGTAGCCGAGCTATAAGGCGTAAACGTAGCCGTGGTAACCTCGTGGTTCCACAGCGGGGCATCCGTAACCGTTGTATTGGCATTGTGAGGGGTATGGCATACAATACATACCTCTCCGGAAGGGTTCCAGGTGTCTCCACTAAAATCGTGGGCGGAGCCAACAATTGTTTGTGCCAGGCCATACTGGGCCATAGCCATAACAAACAGGAGTGCGAAAAATTTGTTGATCGTTTTCATTTTATTTAGGGTTAATTTTTTGAAAATTTCGGAAAACAACGTTCGCCAAATCGTTTTCTGGCGCTTATACAGTGTAAAGTTCGCTAACAAACTGCATATTTTTCATGACTATTCTCATAGTAAAAAATGATATTTGTCAGTTTTTCGGTGATTCGGATCACACAATCATACCCTAACCCGGATTGTTCCTGCCGCAGCAAAGCTGCAAACAAATAGGCGGGCCAAGTATCTTTGCTGAAAAAACAAAGTTTTCGGGAGAAATATCATGAATAATGATGTAAAATTAACCTCCAAACAATTGTTTGTCAGTTAATTACATCAGCCCTGCGGGCAAAAAATTCATAAGAATTTTTCGGGCTCACAAGCAAAACGGCCGGAAGAACGGTTGCTGCCAATAAAAGGAGGTGGCTACAGGACTTGAAAAACCTCCTTTATTCGATAATTATGGCATTCTCAATAATAATGTCATAAAAAT
>JALSJF010000095.1 GCA_026989505.1 Cyclobacteriaceae bacterium | reverse complement strand
ACTCGGAAATACCGGACTGTGCCGCCATAGTGGTACGGTTGGCAATTTTCAGGTGGCCTACAATGCCCACCTGCCCGGCTATGATGCAGTTATCGCCAATTTCGGTGGAGCCGGAAATGCCGGCCTGGGCGGCCACCACAGTGTCTTTGCCAATAACCACATTATGGGCCACCATAACCAGGTTATCCAGTTTAGTCCCTTGCTTTACCCGGGTGGCACTGTCGGGGAAGGTGGCGCAGTCTATGGTAGTATTGGCGCCAATGCTCACGTTATCTTCCAGCACCACATGGCCCAGTTGCGGGATAGGCCGGTAGGAACCATCCTCCTGGGGCGCCCAGCCAAAGCCATCGCTGCCCAGCACGGCCCCGGCATGTATCCGGCAGTTTTTGCCTACCACGGTGCCGGCATAGAGTTTTGCCCCCGGATAAACCCGGGTATTGTCGGCCAGGGTACAGTTATCGCCAATATAGGCCTGGGGGTAGATTTTTACGTTGTTGCCCAGTTTACAGCCAGCGCCTATATAGGCGAAGGCGCCAACATAGCAGTTTTCGCCCAGGGTGGCTTCAGGGTGGATGAACGATGGCTCCTCAATGCCGGTTTTATCGCTTATGGTGGCCTTTTCGTAAAACTCGAGCAGGGCTGAAAAAGCGGCATAGGGGTCTTTCACCCTGATCAGGGCCGGGGTGACGGGGCCATTCAATTGCAAATCTTCTCGCACAATAATGGCCGAGGCTTTGGTGGTGTAAAGGTATTGCTCGTATTTTTTGTTGGCCAGGAAAGTGAGGGCCCCGGCCCGGGCATCCTGGATTTTACTGAAGGTGTTAACCGTGGCGGTCTCGTCACCTTCTACTTTGCCCGCCAGTATTTCGGCTATCTGCTGTACTGAAAACTCCATAATCATGTTATTGCTTACTTACTTACAAAAGTATCTCATTCGCCCAGCAAATATAGTTTTTGGTTACAATTCTGCTCATCGCCTTAATATTGGGCAAATCGGTGGCATCTTCAATATTAATTACCTCACCGGATTTTTGCAGCAGCTTAATTTTCTGCCCGGTTTTTATATAGGCGGCATTAGAGATGGCCCCCTGGTCGTAGAGGAACGATAATTCTTCATCAGCAAGCCCTGTTTTCTCTTTTAACCGGGCTATGGTTTCTGTGGCAAAGGCTTGCGCCACTTCCCCGGTAAGCTTTATTTTAAAAAGCCTGCGGTTGATAAAGGATTTACTCAGCCAGGCCAGCAGCCGGTCGTCACTTTGCTGCCATTGCTTAACGGCAAACCACACGTCATGGTCATCAAGGGCGCTGAAGCTGTCTAACAGCCCGGCAGTGCCGGTAAAATCCTGTGGCTTTGCCCCCGGGTTCAGGTAATTGGTTATTGAGGTGGGGGGTAAATCTATGTTGGCCTGTATCAGCTTTCTGGCCCTTTCAATTAGCTTAACCAGCATTTTGTCGGCAGCCAGGCCGGTTTTATGCAGATAAACCTGCCAATACATCAGCCTGCGGGCGTTCAGAAAGTTTTCTACACTGTAAATGCCTTTTTCTTCCACCACAATATGGTCATCCACCAAATCAAATAGTTTGATTATCCGCTCGGCCCCGATAGTGCCCTCTGAAACCCCGGTAAAAAAACTGTCGCGGTTCAGGTAGTCCAGGCGGTCAACATCCAATTGGCTCGAGATTAGCTGATGAAAGAAGGGCCGGGGATATTGATCGGTAAACATACGCAGGGCCAGGCTGAGGGCGCCAGTAAACTGCTCATTTAACCGGTTCATCAGCAAGAGCGAAAGTTCCTCGTGGCCGATATTGGTTATCAATACGTTTTCCAGCGAATGCGAAAAGGGCCCGTGGCCGATATCGTGCAACAGAATGGCCAGCAGGGCGGCTTCATATTCTGCAGCAGAAATTTCGTGGCCTTTGTCGCGCAGGTTGTCAAGGGTGCGGCCCATCAGGTGCATGGCCCCCAGCGCATGATGAAAACGGGTGTGCAGCGCCCCCGGATACACAAAATCCGCCAGCCCCATTTGTTTTATCCGCCTTAAACGCTGAAAAACAGGGGTTTCGATAACATCGAATATCAGTTCCGAAGGGATATTGATAAACCCATAAAGGGGGTCGTTGATGATTTTTTTCTTGTTCACGAACAAAATTATACCGGTACTGTGTGGCCGGGCGGCTAAACTACTGAATATTCTCTGCGTAATAATACGGTAAGATTAGCAACCAATTTGTAACTTCACACATTAATTGGATTTCCTATGCAAAATTATAAAATACTTTGGGCAGATGATGAGATTGACCTGCTGAAACCGCACATTCTTTTCTTAGAAAAGAAGGGTTATTCGGTAAAGGCGGTAAACAGTGGCTTTGATGCCCTGGAAAGCTGCGACAACGAGTATTTTGATGTAGTCTTCCTTGATGAAAACATGCCGGGCATGTCGGGGCTGGAAGTGCTCACCAAAATAAAGAACAAACTGCCTAACTTACCGGTGGTGATGATCACCAAAAATGAGGAGGAAGAGATCATGGAGGAGGCCATTGGCGCTAAAATCACCGATTACCTGATCAAGCCGCTGAACCCTAACCAGATCCTGCTGTCAGTAAAGAAAATCCTTGAGAATAAAAAACTGGTCAGCGAACGGGCCACTACAGATTATCAGAAGGAGTTCCGGCAGATTGCCATGACCATCAGCGATAACCTTGACCACCGTGAGTGGGCCGAAGTGTATAAAAAGCTGGTGCATTGGGAGATAGAGTTTGCCAATAATGACGATGACGGTATGGCCGAGGTGCTGGAGATGCAGAAAAGCGAGGCCAATACTTATTTTGCTGATTTTATCATGCAAAATTACGCCTATTGGATCAACGGGGATGCAGACCGCCCTATGTTGTCGCATGAGTTGATCAGGCAAAAAGTGCTGCCCCTGGCCGGGCAGGGTAAGCCGGTTTTTCTGTTGATTATAGATAACCTGCGCTATGACCAGTGGAAAGTGCTGGAGCAGAATGTGTTGGAATTATTCAACCTGGAAGAGGAAGCCGACTATTATTCCATTTTGCCCACTACCACCGCCTATGCCCGCAATGCTATCTTTGCCGGCTTGTTGCCGGATGAAATGGAGCGCCAACATCCTGATTTATGGGTTGGCGAGGATGTTGATGAAGGGAAGAATAATTTCGAGGATAAATTTTTGGCCGCCCAGCTTAAACGGTTGGGCCAGGATATAAAATGGTCGTACCATAAGGTCATCCATGTAAATCAGGGAAAAAACCTTTACCAGCAGGTGAATTCATTACTCAAGAACGACCTGAATGTAGTGGTGTATAATTTTGTGGATATGCTTTCGCATGCCCGTACCGACATGGCCATGATCAAAGAACTGGCCCCTGACGAATCGGCCTACCGCTCACTGACGCAATCGTGGTTCCGTCATTCGCCCTTGCTGGAGTTGCTGGAACGGGTAGCCCGGCACCAGGCGAAGGTGGTTATTACCACTGATCACGGCACCATCCGGGTGAAAAAGCCTTTTAAGATTATTGGCGACAGGAACACCAATACCAACCTGCGCTATAAGCAGGGCAAGAACTTATCCTATGATGGTGACGATGTGTATGTGGTGCGGGAGCCGGGCAAATTACACCTGCCCCGGCTGAATGTTTCTTCTTCTTATGTATTTGCCCTGAAAGATCATTTTTTTGCTTATCCGAACAACTATAATTATTATGTAAAATATTACCGGGACACTTTCCAGCATGGGGGGGTTTCCATGGAGGAAATGATTATTCCGCTGATTACCTTAAATTCACGGCATGGTTAAGCAGACAGAAGATGTGTTGATTAAAGGTAGCGGTCTGGCGGCCCTGGCGGCTACGGCCAGCGAGTTGCTTAACTATGCGGCCGGGTATAAGGTGTGGCTTTTTGAGGGCAGTATGGGGGCCGGCAAAACTTCGTTGATTAAGGCGGTTTGTGCACAACTGGGGGTACAGGATAACGTTACCAGCCCTACATTCTCGCTGGTGAACGAATACAGGGCCGCCTCCGGGCCGGTTTATCATTTCGATTTTTACCGGGTGGCCGACCTGGAAGAAGCCCTGGCAGCCGGGGTGGAAGAGCTTTTTTATTCCGGCCATTTTTGTTTTATCGAGTGGCCGGAGGTGGTCATACCTGTTTTGCCGGAAAGCTATGTAACCGTTGCTATATCCGTGGGGCAGGGTGAAGACAGGGATTATAAATTAATGTTTTATGACAACATCTAAACATTCGGGATTTGAAAAGCTGGTCGAGGAAACCAGGCTATACCCCCAGGAACAATTGGCCGAGGTTAGCCGGGGCCGGCAATCGTTGTTTATTGGTATCCCCCGGGAGGTTTCGTTGAAAGAAAACAGGATATCGTTAACGCCTGAAGCGGTATCGCTGGTGGTAAAAAACGGCCATAAGATTTGGCTTGAGGCCGGGGCAGGGGAGAAATCGAATTTTACCGACCAGGAGTACAGTGATGCCGGGGCTAAAATAGTAACGGATGTAAAAGAACTCTACCAGGCCAATGTTATCTTGAAAATTGAACCGCCTACCGATAAAGAAATAACCTACCTGAAGCCCAATCAAATCCTTATTTCGGCCCTTAACCTGGTACATAAAGACAAATCCTATTTTGAAAAACTGATTGCGAAAAAAGTTATCGCCATTGCCTATGAATATATTGAAGACAAGGTAGGCGGTCAGCCGATTACCCGGGCGATGAGTGAAATTGCCGGCACCACGGCCATTCAGATTGCGGCAGAATATTTAAGCACTTCGGCTGATGGTAGGGGGGTGATTCTGGGGGGGATTACCGGGGTGCCACCTACCAAGCTGCTCATTCTCGGGGCCGGTACGGTGGCCGAGTATGCCGCCCGGGCAGCCCTGGGCATGGGGGCCGAGATCAAAATCTTTGATAACCATATTTATAAGTTGGGCCGCCTTAAGCATGCGCTGGGCCAGCAGGTGTTTACCAGCACCATTGATTCGGTATTACTGGCCAGGGCGCTGGCCGCTACCGATGTGTTTATTGGCGCCCTCAGGCCCGACAAAGGCCGTAACCGGCTGGTGATATCCGAAGAAATGGTGATGAATATGAAACCGGGGGCGGTCATAATTGACCTGAGTATTGACCAGGGCGGCTGTGTGGCTACCTCGGAGATGACTACCCTGGAGCACCCCACCTTTGTTAAACATGGGGTAATCCACTATTGTGTGCCCAATGTTACGTCACGGGTGGCGCGTACGGCTTCTATGGCCCTGAGTAATATTTTTACCCCCACCATCATCCGGGCCGGGGAGGAAGGCAGTATTGAGGATATGATTTTTTCGCATCGCTGGTTTATGAATGGGGTATATGCCTATAAGGGCGGATTAGCTAACTTTGAACTGGCAAAGCGTTATAAGCTGCCCTATAAGGATATTTCGCTGTTCAGGGCGGCAAGGTTATAAACCCATGAATAAACCTAAGGTTGTTTTCAGAAAAGTGGTGGCCGCCCCGGTGGTGTTTTACCAGTATGCTATTTCACCCTTGTTGCCGGCTACCTGCCGTTTCACCCCCACCTGTTCCGAATACACCCGGCAGGCCATTATGAAACACGGTATTCTTAAAGGCACCAAACTAAGTGCCAAACGCATCGCCCGTTGCCACCCCTGGGGCGGCAGTGGTTATGATCCGGTGCCCTGAGCCTTTGCTTTTCTCGTTACCACCACCAGAACGATAATCCCCATGATGACCATGGGAATACTCAGCCACTGCCCCATATTAAGGGCCATCTGATCCTCAAAGGGTACCTGGTTTTCTTTGATGAACTCATGGAAGAAACGCAGGGTAAAGAGGATGATGGTAAAAGTGGCAAAGATGGTGCCCGGTACGGTAGCCTTTTTCTTCCTCTGCCAGAGGTAGAAGGTGAGCACAAACAACAACAAGGTGGTAAACGATTCGTACAACTGTGCCGGATGGCGGGGAATGGCAAAGGTGGCAATCCTGGCCATATAAACCCCGTCACTACCTTGCACCAGGTCATAATCCAGGTAGTGCAGCACGGGTTCATCAATATGCCGTTTTAAGCGGGCTAATTTGGTGTTTACCCCATTATCAAGATACGAGCGTAATTGGGCCTCGTTAAACCTGCGTTGCTTAAACTGCAGGTAGATGTAGATGGGCACATGGCCGGCTGCATTGTTTACGGTGTCTGTATTCTTGCGGTACGCCACCGACTCCACCCACCCGGCCCCGGTAGGGTCAAAAACCAGGTAGTCGGTTACTTCACGGGCAAAAACCACCCCATAATCAGAGCCGGTAGGTTTGCCGATAATTTCGGAGTTAGCAAAATTACCGAGGCGGATTAAGGCCCCGGTTACCGCCACTACGATAACCAGCCTGTCGAGTATCTGTAAAAAGGAATAGCCTTTGTTGGCTTTCAGGAAAAAGAGTTTTGCTAATTTGCCCTCTTTCGGGTTAAACCGGTAATGTGTAAACAGCCAAACCCCGAATATGATACCGATGGTGGCCCCGTGGCTGGCCAGGCCGCCTTCGCGGATGTTGAAAATCCGCAATACGCCTTCGAAACTGGTAAAATAGTCTTGCGGCTGGTAAAACAGTACGTGGCCCAGGCGGGCGCCAAGGACGGTGGCCAGAATCATGTACACCGTCAGGTTTTCCACCAACTTTTCCGCTTGCTTGCGCTTCTCCAGATCGGTGCCGGCCTCAGTTTTAAAGATATAAAAAAGAATTTGCTGGGAGATTAAAAATCCCAGGGCAAATAACAACCCATACCAACGAATAACCGGTGAGCCGGAATATAGTTCGGGGTCGAAATTCCAGATGATAAAAGCAAGGTTTTGCATGGGCTAAAATTTTGGCAAATATAGAATTACCTGAGCAATTTCGTTAGTTCTTCGAGCTCATTCTTGAAGCTGCCGGATAATATCGGGAAACGCAGCCAGGAACGGGGGTCAATATTATAGTCATCTAAGTGAAAGGAGGGCGCCAGCCGCTCCCTTTTCCACTGGTTATGGCTCCACAGCCGGAAGAACTTAATGATATAGCCGGCCGCCTGCCGGGTACTTATCTCTTTGCTTAGTTCCCTGTGGATGGCCAGGGGAGGTAGCTTTTGCAGGACAAACAGCCGTTCGATTTTAGTAAGGATGACGTAAGGCATGAGGTCGGCCTCATCTGCCTGGCCGGAGGCTGCCGGCCTTAATTCGGCAGTAGGGGTAAGGCGGTTAACATTTGCCAGGGCAGTGTAGCCCAGGTGCTCTTCTGCCCACCTCAGCCAGTGGCGGATAAAGGGTTTGTCCACCCCGGCTATGGGGGCCAGGCTGCCGCTGGTGTCGCCATCCATGGTGGCGTAGCCTACGCTGCCTTCGCTGCGGTTGGAGGTAGTCAGCAGCAGGGCGTTCTGCAGGTTGGCCAGCATCCAGATGATCGGGGAACGGCTGCGGGCTTGTATGTTTTGCAATACAATATCATCGGTTTCCCAGGTTAACGGCCGGCCTATGGCATTTTCAATTATTTGCCGGGCACCGGTAACTGCTGCATCGATAGTCCAGTGGTAAAAGCGGGCATTAACGCTGGTAGCCAGGGTTTCGGCTGCCGCCAGCGTTTGGGCCGATGAGTTTTCCGTGGCCTGGTAGGCTACGGTCAGCAGGCGGTTGGTAACAGCTTCTACGGTTGGCAGTTGCCCCTGTTCTTCAGCCAGGCCAAGCCGCGCTAAAAAGGTGGCCGTACCCAGGGCGTGCACCCCTCGTTTAATCATCTCCGTCACCAAAACCAGCAGGGTAGCCGAATCGGCCCCGCCACTCAACGACAGGACAAAACCATGGCTGTGGCTTTTGCGCAGGTAATCGAACAAGCCCAGGGCCGTGGCGGCCACAAATTGCTCTTCTTTGCTGGTATGGCCACCCCTGATGTTTGTGGTTATAATGGTGTTGCCGGCATAATCAATGCCGGCCCAGGTGAGGGCAACCCGGTTAAATGAGAACAAAGCCGTACGGGCAGCCAACTCCCCATGATGGGCGATCAGGGCATCCCCGTCATAGATAATCCTGCCGGCTTCGTTGCCCAGTTGGTTGGCAAACACATAGGTGCAGCTAAACTCGGCAGAGGCATCAATAACTTTTTGCTCCCTCACCCGCGATTTCATCATGGCAAAGTGGCTGGCGCTGGGGTTGAGGATGATATGCACTTTTTCTTCCGCCAACCGGCAGGCCGGGCGGTCATCTACCCAGGCATCTTCGCAGATTTCAAAGCCCAGGGTCAGCCCGTCCAGGGTATAGGTGCGGTCGCCAAAGGGGTATTGCCGGCCGGCAATGTTGAGGGTGGTTACTTTCCCGGCCGGCCAGGGGGTAAACCACCGGGGCTCATAATGTACCCCGTCTTTCGGCAGGTGCTGTTTGGCCTGAAACCCTAAAATTTCTCCGTCTGACAATAAGCAGGCAACATTGTATATTTTATGGTTGTAATGGCAGGGCAGGCCAACAATAACGGTTATTCCGCTGGTGGCAGGGGTTATTTCCTGCACTACCTGCATGGATTTTTCGGCCAGCCAGGGGTGCAGGAAGAGGTCTTCGCAGCCATAGCCGGGGATGCACATCTCCGGCAGGCAGAGCAGGCTTACCTGCTGTTGTTTGGCCATAGCAATGGCTTCCAGTATGTTTTCCCGGTTATTTTCCCAGTCGAGGGGGGTTTGGTTCAGGGCGGCAGTACCTACTATCATCTATGCCTGGTCTTCTTGGTGTAAAGATTCTAAAAACTTACGCGAAGCTGTTTGTTCAGCCTTTTTCTTGTTGGGGCCATACCCTTTGGCCATCAGCTTGTTGTTCAGCAGCACCTTCACTTCAAACTCACGGTATTTGCCTTTTTCCTGCACTTCGGCTGCTTCGAAGCGAATTTCTTTGGCCTGTTTTTGCGCCCATTCTATCAACTGGCTTTTATAGTTGGTATTGGTCTTTATCAACTGGTCGATATCAAAATTAGGCTCAATCAGTTTACGGATAACAAATTTGCGGCAGGTGTTATACCCTTTGTCGAGGTAAACAGCGCCAACAATGGCCTCCAGGGCATCGCCATATAAGGATTTGTGGGTGTGCATGCCCTTTTTCTGGCTATCAATTTGCACGATCACGTTTAGCCCCAATTTCCGGCCCAGGGTGTTGAGCGATTCGCGGTTTACAATACGGGAGCGTATTTCGGTCAGGAACCCCTCGTCTTTATAGGGGTACTTTTTAAACAGGTAATCGGCTACGATAGCGCCCAGAATGGCATCGCCCAGGTATTCGAGCCGCTCGTTGGAGGGGCGGTAACCACGGTTGTTGGCATTGCTGTTGGATGAATGCAGGGTAGCCAGCGAGTATAATTTTATGTTGCTGGGGGATGAGCCAACAATGGCCTTGACGGCCAGGACAAGTTTTTTTTCAGCAGGGGAATAAGATTGAAACAGCCTAAAGACAGAAGTCAGCAGCCGGTTCACTATTCCTGCAATTTGCGGAATATAATCGAGGTATTATGGCCACCAAAACCAAAGGTGTTGCTCAGGGCAACACGCACTTCACGTTCCTGCGCTTTATTAAAGGTGAAATTAATCTTTGGGTCCAACGCTTCATCATCAGTAAAATGATTGATGGTTGGTGGGATAATACCATGTTGAATGGCAAAGATAGAAGCTACGGCCTCAACGGCACCGGCCGCACCCAGCAAGTGGCCGGTCATGGATTTGGTAGAGCTTACATTTAATTTATAGGCATGTTCGCCAAATACATCTTTAATGGCCAGCACTTCACTTACATCGCCCAGGGGCGTGGAGGTGCCGTGAACATTAATATAGTCAACATCTTGCGGGGTAACACCGGCATTTTCAATAGCGTTGAGCATGACATTCCGGGCACCGCGGCCTTCGGGGTGCGGGGCGGTGATATGGTGAGCATCGGCCGACATGCCGCCACCGATGATTTCGGCATAAATTTTAGCGCCCCTGGCTTTGGCGTGCCCGTATTCTTCCAGGATAAGGGCGGCCCCGCCTTCGCCCAGCACAAAGCCGTCACGGTCTTTATCAAAAGGGCGTGACGCCAGCTCGGGGGCGTCATTTCTCTCCGAGAGGGCCTTCATCGAACTAAAACCACCAATACCGGCATCGGTAACGGCAGCCTCGGAGCCACCGGTGATGGCCAGGTCCATCTGACCCAGGCGGATGTAGTTCAGGGCATCAATAATAGCGTTGGAGGCCGAGGCACAGGCCGAAACGGTAACAAAATTAGGCCCCCTGAAACCATATTTAATGGAGATATGGCCGGCTGCAATATCGGCAATCATTTTGGGGATGAAGAAAGGGTTGTACCTGGGGTTGCGGCCGCCATCAACGTAGTTTTCTACCTCCTTTTGAAAGGTATATAACCCGCCAATGCCGGAACCCCAGATTACCCCGGCTTTGTCGAGGTTGATCTTTTCAAGGTCCAGCCCGGAATCCTCCATGGCCTCATCGGTTGCCACCAGGGCAAACTGTGAGAACCAGTCGAGTTTACGGGCTTCTTTCCTGCCAAAGTACTCGTTAGGGTCGAAGCCCTTTACTTCACAGGCAAACCTGGTCTTGAATTTTTCGGGATCAAACCGGGTAATACGGGCAGCGCCACTAACGCCATTAATCAGCCCCTGCCAATAGTCTGGCGCAGTATTACCCAACGGTGTAATCGCACCGATGCCGGTTACAACAACTCTTCTCAGATTCAAATCGAATATCCTTACTTAACGTTCTCTTCTAAATAAGAAATAGCTTGACCTACCGTGCCGATATTTTCGGCCTGGTCATCAGGAATAGAAATGTTAAACTCTTTTTCGAACTCCATGATAAGTTCAACGATGTCAAGTGAATCAGCGCCCAAATCGTTGGTAAAACTTGCTTCGATAGTAACTTCAGATTCTTCAACGCCCAACTTATCAATAATGATGTTCTTTACTTTTTGTGCAATTTCAGACATTTCTTCTATATGTTTAGTGTAAATTTGGTGCAAAGAAAGCCATTATACCTATAAAGTCAAACATTTGAACAATGATATTTTTAGTGGCCTTTCGGCATTGAAGATAGCAAATAATTGCTTTATAAACAAAATGGATTTTATTTTGCGTTTCCGATGCGCAAAACAAAGCTTGTAGTTGATCACGAATTGGGCGCCAGCATTATCGGACTGGTGACCACCCTGAAGGATTACAAGCTGGCATGGAACCTTAACCAGGTATTTAAAATTAATTTGGTTATGCAGCCCCCGCTGGAAATTACGTTTTTAAAGGGTGCTGATTTAACCATTACCAATTATTTGTTTCAAACCGAATTTCAGCAGTTTCGCCTGGTAAAAAACAGGGGTAATGAAGCTGACACCGGCTACTTAATCCCGGAGCTGGCCAATTTCGATTTCTTCCTGATGATTTCCGGAGAAGAAGAAATAATGCCGGATGAACCGGTGGTGGCCCGGCTGCATTCGGTAAAAGGGATAGAGTACTTCCAGTTACTGGATGTGCATAAACTTAAATCAAAAGATAACTTTATTTTCTGAAATGCCTGACATCATCTTTAACAGAACCAAAATTATTGCCACCGTTGGCCCGGCCAGCAACAGCAAAGAAGTTTTACGTGAACTAATCCTGGCCGGCACCGATATCATCAGGCTTAACTTTTCACATGGCGACCATACGGTCCATCAGCAGGTGATTGACACGGTACGTAAGCTGAACCGGGAGTTGGGTACGTATGTTTCGCTGCTGATTGATTTGCAGGGGCCGAAGATCAGGGTAAACGAAGTGGCGGCAGGCACGGTGGTAAATGACGGGGAGCAACTGGTTATTACCGTAGATGAGGTGTTGGGCAACAACCGGAAAGTAAGCACTTCCTATAAAAAGCTGGTGGAGGACGTGAAAGTGGGTGATGCCATCCTGATTGACGATGGCAAGATAGAACTGGTGGTGGAGGCCGTGGGTGCCGGGGAAGTAACCACCAAGGTGGTGCATGGCGGGCCGCTGCTGTCGCGCAAAGGCATGAACCTGCCCCATACCCGTGTCTCATCGGCTTCGCTTACCGAAAAAGATGCCCGGGACCTGGCCTTTGGCCTGCAGAATGATGTTGACTGGGTGGCCTTATCGTTTGTGCGTACCGAGGGTGACGTCCTTGATTTGAAGCAAAGGATAGCCGCTGCGGGTAAAGAAGTGAAAGTGGTGGCCAAGATTGAAAAACCGGAAGCCCTGGAACACATCACCGAAATTATTGAGGCCTCCGATGCCATCATGGTAGCCCGTGGCGACCTCGGGGTAGAAATTGCTATGGAAGAAGTGCCGATGGTGCAAAAGCGTATTATCTACCAGTGTAACCGGATGGCCAAGCCGGTGATTGTGGCTACGCAGATGATGGAAAGCATGATAGAAAACGCCCGCCCCACACGTGCCGAAACCAGCGATGTGGCCAATTCGGTTATGGACGGGGCCGACACGGTGATGCTTTCTGCCGAAACGGCCACAGGAAATTTTCCGGTGCTGGCGGTAAAAAGTATGGTCAAAACTATCCAGTCGGTAGAAACATCGCAACGCAAGATATACTTTAAGTACTCGAAGCTAAACCCCAATTCCCCCCTGTTTTTGAATGACAGCCTTATTCAAACGGCTGTACACCTGAGCCAGGATGTGCAGGCCAGGGCTATTGTGGGAATGACTACCTCGGGTTTTACCGCCTGGCGTTTATCGGCCCACCGGCCAAAAGCCAACATTTTTATATTTACCGGCAACCGTAAACTGCTCACCACCTTGAGCCTGATTTGGGGGGTACGGGGCTTTTATTATGATACCGATGAATCTACCGATGCTACCATTGCCGATATTGAGGCTATTCTGCGAGAGGCCGGTCACCTGCAACCGGGGGATGTGTTTATTACCATGGCCAGCATGCCCATTCATGAGCGGCAGCGCACCAATATGCTGAAAATTAATGTGGTAGAATAATTATGCCGGTAGTTCCGGCTTTACCAGCAGCACCTTTTCCCGCTCTACCAACACCAGGCCTGGGGGTGCGCCCTTAGGTTTGCGCACATATTTCCTGGCGGTATAACCCACCGGGCACAGGCTGTCGGTTTTACGTTTAGAGTACCAGGCGGCCAGCGAAGCCACTTTCTCGAGGGTGGCAGCGGGGAAGTTAGCCCCGCTCTGCTGTTTTAAGATAACGTGTGAACCGGCCACATCCCTGGCATGAAAGAAAAGGTCGTCTTTTTTAGCAAATTTCAGGGTTAGCACATCGTTTTGTTTGGCGTTTTTGCCTACCAGCACGCGGAACCCGTCAATAAGAAATTCCTTGTAAGGCAAGGCCGGCTCCTGCCGTACAGGGTTTTTAAGCTTGATAAACGGCTTGAGGTCGTCTAGGGAAGTGGCCTGCGTTAATTTTTCGATAGCCTGTGCAAGTTTTGCCAGGGCTTCTTCCTTGGCGGCTATGGCCTCATCAAGCCGGGCGATTTCCCGGGCTACGTTTTTGGCCTTACGGTAGTAACGTTCGGCATTCTGCTGGGCATTCAGGCGTGGGTTAAGCTTGATGCTTACGGCCTCACCGGTGTAGAAGTCGGCCAGGGTAACCGACCGGGCATTGGCCGGCACCGTATGCAGGTTGGCCATCAACAGGTCGGCTTTTTGCTGGTACCCGGCATGGTGGCGCAACGCTTCCGCTTTTTTTCTTGTTTTGTGCAGATAACCGCTGGTTTTGTTGGCTTTGGCAGTAAAATCTTTCAACAGGCCCTGCTTTATCTGCTGGTAATTGCCGGCCCGCAGGTAGTGCTTGAAAAAAAAGGTCAGGGCAGCCATGGGGGAGTGAAAAGTGGCTATGGGGGCTGTAGCCGGCAGCAACGTAAGTGCCGGCAGCCCATCACGGTTGATAATGGCATATTGGCCGGGATGGGCCAGTTGGCTGATCACCCTTTTTATGACCGTATAAGCGGCTTCCGGTTCCAGGCCATTAAGCTCAGCCAGGATGTCGTTGCGGGTAGGCTTGTCCAGGGTTGGATATACCTTTTTTAAGGTGGCCAAATCACCCAGAACGGCTGCTTTGCTTTGGTTGAGGGGCCGGGCCAGGCTATGGATCTTAAGGTTGAAGTCTTTGCTGAGGTTATTTTTAAACAGCTCGGTAACTTCCCCGGCCATTAGCAGTAAAACATTGGCCTGCCGGCCGAAAAGCTTAAACAGCAGCGTTTGTTCACCGGTAAAGTGGATTGCCAGGGCCCGTTCGTTAGCAAAGCCAGCCACGGATTTTACCACCGCTTCTTGCAAGGCGGGAAACACCGTAGCGGTATTTTTTCTGGCCTTGTGAACCTCTGCCGGAAAAGCCAGGCAGGTGAATTGGTTGGTCAGGTGGGCAACAAGATTGACCAAACTGTGGTCAGGGCAACTAAACTGCACTATCAGCTCATCTTTATGCTGGCTGAAGCAATCGGTAAGCGTAGCCCCGGCCAGTTGCTGGTTGAGTTCGGGCACCAGTTGCCTGAGCAGATAATAATTATTATGCACTATAGCTGAAGTTTTAAGCCATCGTAGGCCAGGTAAACATTTTCCGGCAGGGTAGGTTCTACCTCCCTGGCCAGCCCCAGGTTGTGACTGATGTGGGTTAAGTAAGCTTTTCCGGGCTGCAGCTCCGCAATCAGGGCCAGGGCTTCTTCCAGGGTCAGGTGCGAGATGTGCTCTTCCTTCTGTAAGGCATTCAGTACGAGCACGTCAAGGTTGTGCAATTTGGTTTTCTCGGCCGCACCGATGGTCTTGGCATCGGTGATATAGGCAAAACGGTCAAATTTAAAGCCATAAACCGGTAGTTTATAGTGCATTACCTCTACCGGCTCAATGCTCACCCCGTTCACGGTAAAAGCCTGGTTGGTTATCTCGCAAAGGGTTATTCTGGGCAGGCCGGGGTAGGGGGCGCCATTAAAAATGTATTGGAATTCAGTCTTTATCTGCTCCAGTACTGGTTTGCGGCCGTAAAGGGGCATATCCCTTTGTTGTTTAAAGTTAAACGAGCGCACCTCGTCAAGGCCGGCTGTATGGTCTTTATGTTCGTGGGTGAGGAGTACCGCGTCAAGGGACTGGATGTTTTCGCGCAGCACCTGCTGGCGGAAGTCGGGGCCGATGTCCACAATTATGCTGGCCCGGGCGGTTTGCACATGGAGGGCCGACCGCAGGCGCTTGTCTTTGAAATCGACAGAACGGCATACCGGGCAGTGGCAGGCAATCACCGGCACACCTTGTGAAGTACCCGTGCCAAGAAAAGTAACAATCACAGCTTTAATTCTGTTTGGGCAAGTTCATGGTAGAGGGCCAGGTTTTTTTCACTTAACTTCTCCCGGTCAACCTCTATTGATTTAATGATGTCCACCAGGCAATTTATTTTGCCTTCGTGGGAAAAGTATTTATTAACAATGGCCACCTTTCTGGCATTGAGGATACAATAACCCGATTTGAAATTCCCCTTTTCGTAGCGCAGGGTAAAGTCGGTTTCTGCCATCAGGTCTTCCAGCTTATGCAGGTACTGTTTGGTATATTTTATGGCCATTTAAGCAGTATATTTTGCTGCCAGGTCAACCAAACGATCAAAATCAAGGGGTTTTTGCAGGTACTCGTCAATCCCGGCTGCGGTAAACTCCTGTTCGGTATAATTCTGGGCATTGCCGGTGATGGCAAAAATGGGGGTGGCAGATTTACGTGTATCGGCCAGGGAGCGGATTTCTTTGGTGCAGGCCATGCCATCGAGTTTGGGGATGTTAATGTCCATTAAAATCAAGTCGAAATCTTCATCCGCCAGCTTTTTAAGCACCTCTTCGCCATCCTTGGCGGCCGCAATTTCATACTGTTGCTGTTCGAGGATTTTCTTCGTCAGGTTAAGGATTACCGAACTGTCTTCTGCAATTAATATTTTTTTGCCCATGATTGCTGCTAATAATGACTTATAATATTAGTAAAATTCTCTTTAAACTCGGCAAAATTATTACTTAACTCTTGTAAACCTGCCTCCACACCACGATAATCTTGCTTTTTCATCGGGGCTTCGGTTTCCTGGGCTACCCGGGCTATTTTATCAATTCCCAAGGTGCCGGCAGAGCCTTTGAGGGTGTGCAAATGCTGTTTTATGGTAGTAAAATCACCTTTGGCAAAGGCCTTCAGGCAGGCCTTGATTTGCTCTTCGGCCTCCTCGGCAAACTCCTGTAAAGCGCTGTAAACCATTTCGGGGCTACCGTACTTCTTTAACTGCTCAAGGACATCACGGTTAATAATTTCAGCGGCTTTATCCTTACTATGGCCCTTGCCGTTACTGTTTTGCCGCTCACGGCCTTCAGTGCCCAGTAACCGTTCTTTAATTTTGCCGATGAGTTGGTTGGCGCGGATGGGCTTTGCCAGGTAGTCATCAAGCCCGGCTGCCATTATCCGCTCTTCATCTTCTTTCATGGAGTAGGCGGTCATGGCCACTACCCAGGGCTGCTTTTTCTTTCCCATATTTTTTATCTGGCGGTTGGCCTCAATGCCATCCATCTCCGGCATCTGGATATCCATAAAAATTATATCATAATCTTTGGCCTTGGCCTTGAAAACGGCCTCTAAGCCACTGGCAGCCAGGTCAACCTTACAGCCGCATTTCTTCAAAATCTCTCCGGCCACATCCCGGTTTACCAGGTTGTCATCTACTACCAGAATAGTGGGGGTGAAGTCGGTAAAGGCTTTAATATCTTCTTTGATGGAAGCCTGGGGTTTCTCTGGCGCTACTTTTTTTGTTGATGCCTTTGCCTTAAAACTAAACCAGAAGGTGCTGCCCAGGCCGGGGTTGGAGTAAACGCCAATTTCGCCCCCCATAATTTGCACCAACTGCCTGGAGATTGACAGCCCGAGCCCGGTGCCGCCATAGGCCTTGGTGGTGGAGTTATCTAATTGGGTGAAATTGGTAAACAGCTTATCTATATTGTTTTTTTCTATGCCTATGCCCGAATCGCGTACATCAACCCGCAGGGTAAGGTCATCGCCCCGGGCTTCTTTTAGTTCAAAACCGATATCAATGGAGCCGCCTTTGGGGGTGAACTTAATTGAGTTGGACAAGAGGTTGGAGATGACCTGGATCAGGCGCATTTCATCGGCTTCGATAACCGGGGGGATGTTTTTGCTGAGGTGAAAACGCAGTTTGATATGATGGGTGGCCGCGCGCGGGGCAAATAATGCTTTAAGTTTGGAAATGAGCTTTTTGGGGGCAATGGGTGCCTGGCGGAGCTGCATTTTCCCGGCCTCGATTTTCGACAGGTCGAGGATATCGTTGAGGATGTTGAGCAGGGTTTCGGAGGAAGCCTTAATGGTTTTCAGGTACGACTCCTGTTCCTTGCTAAGGCGGGTGAGTTCAAGCAGGTCGATGACCCCGATGATGCCATTCAGCGGGGTGCGGATCTCATGGCTCATATTGGCCAGAAACTGCTCTTTCACCATTAGCGAGGTTTCGGCCAGGTCTTTGGCCTTAATAAGCTCTTTGTTGGTAATTTTTAACTGGGTTACATCGCGCACTACCCCTTCTATATACTGCGGCTGGTTATCTTTGCCTTTGATGAGGCTCAGGTTGCAGATGCACTCAATGGGTTCTTTGTTTTTGCTGGTTACGGTAAATTCAACATTTTTTATCTGTTGTTTCTGCAGGAGTTCTTTGATTAAGGGAATGACCGGCCCTTGTTTTTTATAAAACCTGATGATATTCTTGCCCAGCACCTCACCGGCCGTTAGCCCGGTAAGTTCTTTTACCGAAGGGCTGGCCATGTCAATCACCCCGCTGCGGTTGCAGCGGAAATATACATCCTGAAAGGATTCAAAGATACTTCTGAACTTTTCTTCGCTTTCTTTCAGGGCCTGCTCTGATTTTTTCTTTTCGGTGATATCGTTGGCAATGCCCGATACCTCTTCAATGCGGCCGCCATCAAGGTAAATGGGGTTGAGGTAAATCTCTTTCCAGATATCATTACCTTGCTTGTCTTTCAGTTTTATTTCAAAATTCACCGTTTCCCCGGCAAAAGCCTGGCGGTACTTCTCTTCCCAGAAGCTATCAAAAACCCTTTCTTTATCCCCGCTGCCTTCCTGCATGCTGGGCATTACATCATAATTATTAATGATGGCCTCGAAATAATTTTTATTGAAGGAGGTTAACTCCAGCTCGGTGTTCACCGTCCAGATAAGGTGCGAGCTGCTTTCGATAATGGAGTTAAGCTTGGCGGTTTGTGCCCTTAATTTTTCCTGGGTACGCACCATATCAATGGCAATGGCAATTTGCGAAGAGGCAAAATCCAGCAGTTTTAAATCACGGCTGGTGTACACCGAGTGGTGGTCATACGATTGAATAGCTATTACCCCGATCACCTCTGACTGTACTTTCAGGGGTACCGCCATCCATATTTCCGGTATTTTACCATAGAGTTTAATTTTTTTCTCTTTGTGAAGCTTAAGCAAGTCTTTTTTAAGCAGTAACTGGGGCTTTTCTGTTTTGAAAATATATTCGGTAAGCCCCTGGCCGAATTTCCGCAGGGGTTTCCCGGTTTGTTCAAGGTTCACCTCCTGATAGTAGGGGAAAGAAAGAATGTCTTCATCGGCATCTGTTTCTTTCAGGGCAATATACATATTCTCGCAGTCCACCACCTGCTTCAATTCTTTGTGGATATTATAATAGAGTTCGTCAAGGTTTTTGCTATGGATGGAGTGGTGGGCAATGGAATAGTAAAGCTCTTTGGCCTTCTCGGTTTTTATCTGCTCGGTTACATCGTGCAGGATCAGGCGGAACTCCTGTAAAGTTTCCCCGGCAACTATACTGCTCACCGTGCCATCGAGGTAAAAACGCTGCCGGGTGCGGGGGTGCAGAAAGACCAGGTTGATATTGGCATTGCTGCTGATTTTACGCAGGGAACTTAAAAAGCTGGTTGTCTTTTTTACTACTTCGGGCTCCAGCAGGTCACGCAGGGACATACCGGTTTTGATGCCCAGTTTTTCTTCCCCATTACGGTTAATGGACTTGATTTTTTCCTGACCGTCAATAATAATCACAAATTCCCGGGCTGAGTCCACCAACCCGGTTAGCTGGGTTTCGGTATTCAGAAAGGCCGTGTTTACCCTGGTGGTTACCGACAAATCGTCACCAATAAAGGCGATATCGTCTGTATTCCCTTCCGAGGCAAGTTTGAGGATGTTAAAGCGGAATTTAACCGGCTTATTGCTTTTATCTTTCAGCTTAATACTGAAGGCATTAACTACACTCTCTTGTTTATAGATAAAATCAAGTTGTGAGCGCCTTTCTTCAATATTTTCAAAATCGGCCAATAACATAATTACATCCCGGCTAAGCAACTCGTTAACGGTGTAACCCAGCCTGCCTGCCAGCGGCCCGGTGATGTACTTGATGCGCCCTTCATCGTTTAATATCAGGGCATAATCATGCCAGCCCGGTACTTTACCGGCAGCCGATTTATCCTTATTTTTGGTTTTTTTAGCCAAGCGGGTATTTTAAACTGGTGCAGAATACCATAGTGTAAATTTAACTAATTTAACGGCTTTTTGACCTAATTCAACCATAATAATGGCAACAAAGGCACTGATTGTGATTGTCGGCCCAACGGCTGTAGGTAAGACCAGGGTGAGCGTTGAACTGGCCAAAAGGTTTTCCTGTGCGGTAATAAATGCCGACTCCCGCCAGTTGTTTAAGGAAATGGCCATAGGCACGGCCAAGCCTACGGAAGCAGAGATGCAGGGCGTAAAACATTATTTTGTAGATGACCGCAGCGTTGCCGTGGAATTTAGTGCCGGCAAGTTTGAGCAAGAGGCGTTACAGGTGCTGGCCGAAGAGTTCAGAGAAAAAGATGTTTGTCTTATGAGTGGGGGCTCCGGCCTGTATATTGATGCCGTATGCCTTGGGTTAAACGATTTTCCTGCCGTGGACCCGGCTGTGCGGCAAGAATTGAACCGTGCCTTACAGGAGAAAGGTGTGGCCGCCTTGTACCGGGAGCTCCGGCAGGCTGACCCGGATTATGCCGGCCAGGTTAGCCCTAATAACGCGCAGCGCATTATCAGGGCGTTGGAAATATACCGTGCTTCGGGCCAGACTTACTCCTCTTTACGTACCGGCATGGCCGCCAAACGTAATTTCAATATTCATTATGTCGGCCTGGAGATGCCCAGGGCCGACCTGTATGCCCGGATAAATGAGCGGATGGACCAGATGATAGCCAAGGGTTTATTTGCCGAAGCGGAGAGGTTATTGCCCTACCGCCAGCAGAACGCTTTGCAAACCGTGGGCTATAATGAGGTGTTTATGTATTTTGATGGCCGGGTGGATAAACAAGAGGCCATCAGGTTGCTGAAGAGAAACTCCCGCAGGTATGCCAAGCGCCAGTTAACCTGGTTTAAAAAGAACCCCGAAACGGAATGGTTTCACCCGCAGGCGGTAGAACAAATCTACCAGCACCTGCAGCAGCAACTACATACTTAAAATCTTCATCGCCCGGATTAAATCGGGGTTCAGGGGCTTGGTTTTGGTAATGGCATCGTGCAATGAGGTATAGACGATTTTGTCGTTGATTATCCCCACCATTTGGTTGGTCTTGCCATCAATCAGGCCTTCTACGGCACCCAACCCCAGCCGGCTGGCGAGGGTGCGGTCGGTGGAGGTGGGAGAGCCCCCGCGCTGGATGTGCCCCAGGATAGTAACCCGGATATCTTTATTGGTGATTACTTCGCTCACCTTTTTGGCCAGTTCTACGGCATAGCCCGGCACATCCCTTTCGGCCACCACGACAATAGAAAATGATTTGTCACGCCTCATGCCATCGCGCAGGTGGTTAACAATGTCATCGGGGGTGGATTCCTTTTCCGGTAAAATAACACTTTCGGCCCCGCCCCCAATGGCCGACTGGATAGCAATATAGCCTGAGTCACGGCCCATCACCTCGATAAAAAATATCCGCCCGTGCGAGTCGGCCGTATCCCGTATTTTATCAATGGCATCGAGGGTGGTATTCACTGCGGTATCAAAACCAATGGTTTTGTCGGTACCGTAAATGTCATTATCAATAGTGCCCGGAACACCTACAATGGGAATGCCGAATTCTTCGTAAAAAATATGGGCCCCGGTAAAGGTGCCGTCCCCGCCAATGGCCACCATGCCCGTTATCTCCCTTTCCTTGAGGTTTTCATAAGCTTTTTTACGGCCTTCTTTGGTTTTAAACTCCTCGCTGCGGGCCGATTTGAGGATGGTGCCGCCATGCTGCAGGATATTACTCACCGAGTGCGAATACATCCTGAACATATCATTTTCAATTAGCCCCTGGTAACCCTGGTTGATACCATAAACTTCGGCTTCGTAATAGATGGCCCCGCGTACCGCTGCCCTGATACAAGCATTCATGCCCGGGGCATCCCCTCCGGAAGTAAGTATAGCAATTCTTTTCATTCGTCTTTCTGCAAATCTGTATTGTTGAGGTTGTTATACGGTAAACATTAGTTGTTCTATTTACCGGGCATTGGTATAGCAGCTTTCCGTCATCAAAATTAAGTTAAAAAAAATACTATTCGAAATTATTACCTAAATACCATTCTATATTTGTTGCTGTGAAAAAAGTGCTGATAATTACCTATTACTGGCCGCCCAGTGGGGGTAGCGGGGTACAACGGTGGCTTAAAATGGCCAAATATTTGCCGGAGTTTGGTTGGGAGCCTATCGTTTATACCCCGGACAATTCCCGGTTTATGATTAAAGACGATAGCCTGGTTACAGACGAGGCGAAAAATATTGCTGTCTTACGTAAACCCATCTGGGACCCCGGCACCTGGTTTGGCCGGCAAGGGAAAGCACCGCTTGGTGAGGTGCGCGCCCGGAAATCTTCGCTGTTATTCAGGCTGGCGGTGTGGGTAAGGGCCAATGTGTTTATTCCCGATTCCAAGATATTTTGGGTAAAGCCTTCCCTGCGTTTTCTCAGTAAATATTTTAACAGGCGGCCACCGGACATGGTGGTTACTACCGGGCCGCCCCACAGCATGCACCTGATCGGGCTGGGGTTGAAAAATATCCTGGGCGTAAAATGGCTGGCCGACTTTCGCGACCCCTGGTCTGCGGCAGATATTATGGCGCAGCTTGCGGTCTCAGGGTTTGCATTATCCCAGCATGTAAAGATGGAAAAAAATGTTTTGCGGCAAGCCGATGTGGTGGTTACCATAGGCAAGCGCCTGGGCGATAGCTTTACCGCGTTGGAGCCCGGGTGTAACCTGCGCATTGTAACCAATGGTTTCGATGAGCAGGACTTTGCTGGTGAAGGGCCAACCCTGCCGGATGATTTTGTTATTACCTACACGGGTATTTTGTACCCGAACAGAAACCCTGAACAGCTCTGGGAGGTGCTGAATGAGATGTGCCACCGGGAGGCCGGGTTTGCCGCCCGGTTAAGGGTGAACATTGCCGGCTTTGTTGATGAGGCTGTGAGAAGCGGGCTGGAACAGTATAACGAACTCTCCGGCCGGGTGAATTTCACCGGTTACCTTTCGCATGGTGAGGCGATTGAATTATGCCGGCAGTCGGCCCTCCTGGTATTGCCTGTTGACAATACCAAAAACAGCCGGATGATAGTACCGGGCAAGATGTTTGAATACCTGGCGGCCCGGGTGCCGATTATCAGCTTTGGCCCGTCAGATAGCGATGCCAACGATATTCTGCTTGCTTCAGGGCACCGGCCGGTTATTGCCTATGACGATAAAAATAAAATATATGAAGAAGTAAAATTTCATTATACTAATTTTTTGCAGGGCAAAGCAACTGCCGGATATACGTTTGCCGCCTATAGCCGGAGGGCCCTGGCCAAAGAGATAAGTGAAATTATGCATGAAACTGTTGGTTAAATAATGATGAAAGTCCCTTTTGTTGATCTCCAGGCCCAGTACAAAACCATTAAACCCAGAGTTGACCAGGCCATTGCCGAAGTGCTTGCTGCGGCTGCTTTTATCGGGGGGGATGCCGTGGCTGATTTTGAGGCAGAATTTGCCGGGCTTACCGGTACCGGATATGCTGTGGGTTGCGCCAACGGTACCGATGCCCTGGAAA
>JALSJF010000094.1 GCA_026989505.1 Cyclobacteriaceae bacterium | reverse complement strand
TGAGGCCGCAATAGATAACCCGAAACGTCATCCAGAGCGGAACGAAGTGGAGCGAAGGGTCCCCATCATGGTACGGCAGCAGTTTTCAATGGGAGCCCATCGCTCGTACCTCCCTCCGGATGACGTTTCATAAACGGGATGACTTGTTTGGTGGCGGCTGTTCACCATTCCTCAACCTCAATACCCAGGTCTTTCCCTCCGGAGTCCAGTTGGGTAATCAGTTGTTCTGTGAGATTCCTTGATTTGCCTTTGATGTATTTCTCCCTGGCAATGGCTTCTTCGCTGGAGTCGTAGATAGCAAAGTAAACAAGGTTGTTCAGGTTGTACCGTGCAGAAAAATTTGCGATATGATTTATTCTTATGCTCCCACAAACGCACTCGCAAGTAGCAGGTAACACCAGTATATAAGGTGGTATTGTACTTATTGGTTAACCCGGATTATTCATGAAAGTCATGAATAATGATGTAAATTAACCGCCAAACGCTTGTTTGTCAGTTAATTACACCAGGCTCTTAGACTCCGGTTCAGCAGAGGTTAACCCGGATGCTCCGCGGTCTGGTGAAAATCTCTGATGAATTTTTCAGGCTAATTTCTTTCAATTTTAAGGTTTTTGATGTTCCAAATGGGCCGCGCCTCTCCTTCGTAGATTTACTTCGGAGAAGGAACTACGCGGGACAACCGCCCGTTAACAGGCTTACTCCTTAAAAGAAATTACGCTTCTATATGGGTTATTCAAACGTATGGAAAATATAATCTGAAGAACATAAAGACGGGCCATGCATTACACAAAACAGCAGGCCTTTACGGGGTTTTTCAACTAAAATGGAATGTTTCAAAATGTTTCAAAATGTTTCACGCATTTGTTTTTTATAGGCAAGGGGGGTAATGTTGGGGTGTTGAATTTATGTTTCATTAAAATTGTTAGTTGTTATGAAAAAACTGATGATTATTTGCGCCATGCTGATTTTCACCGGAACAACAACTGCCTCATGGGCCGCTGGCGGCTGCGGAGCAGTAGCATCCGATGGTAACGGAGATACAGTTAGCTGCATCGGCACTAAAAAGTGTAAGGCAAAAGCCGGGAAATGGGTAAAATGTGACGGCAAAAAGACAAGGCTGTAACAAAAACAATACCCGCCTGCAAGTTTAACCCGAATTATGACATGAAAATGTTAAGCAATTGTGCAATTAACAGATAAAATGCCTGTTTATCAGTTAACAGCACTAGGTTATCAGGCTCTGCTACAGCAGAGATCAGCCCTAACCCGAAAAATTCACAAGAATTTTTCGCCCACAGGGCCGATGAACTGCAAAATAGTGTAAAACAACATGTTATACACAAAATAAGCATGAGCCAAAGATTAAGCATAACCCAAATTTGGTGCTAATACATTTTTGCATTCATCGGGGTTAACCCAGATGTAATTAAATGATAAACATATGTTTATCATTTAATTTACTTCATTATTCACGAAAGTCGTGAATAAACCGGGCTAATGTCCCGAACACGCGGGATCATCCGGCCATAGTTGAAAACTCTCATGGGTTTTCCGGGTTAACAACCCCAGGCCTTATCCGGTGCGGGGCTTCTTATCACCTTCTTACTATAGTATGATTATGTGTAGGAACGCAGCAATTATTCTGGTGTTGGGGTGTATGTTAATGTGCCAACCCCCAAAAAAGGGAGAACTCCCGGCAGTAAGTATAGAACCAATGCAAATAATTGAAGGGTTTGGCCGGGATATTTATTTTCAGGATATCGTAGATATTGAGAAAACCAACTCCCGGTTTTTATTTCTGGACGGTGTAGGCAATCGGGTATTCTGCACAAATGAGCATTTTGAGTATATGTTTTCTTTTATTGAAGAAGGAGGAGCGGAAAACGAAGCCAAAGGGTTACAGTCTATGGCCGTATTCAGGGACACTATCTATGTGGCGGACGTATCGGCCGGTAAAATTATGGCCTTCGATGTTGCAGGGGGTTTTATCGAAAGCTATCCTTCACTATTATTAGGCATTGGCGACTTTGCCGCGAACCAGGACAATATTATTGTTTACAACGACAACAATATGTTATCGGAGGAATTAATTTTGCTGAATAAACATCACCTAACCAGACAGCACATGCCTCTTGTATCCAGCGGCTACAACAAGCCCGACAGACATATTCTCTTGCTGGACGAGGGGGATATCCTATGTGTTTTTGCCGAAAACAAACCAATCATTGAAATATATTCACAAGAGGGCAAGTTATTAAGCCACACAGATTTAAGTTATCTTGATATTTTCAGGCCGGTAATGGCATATTATGAAAAAGAAATCAAACATGACCCCAAGACAGATTTGGTACTAATACCTGATGCCAGTATTTGTAACAACCGTCTTTTCCTGTTAGTTACCCATATGGATGAAAACAGCGAATGGCACTCCCGCTATATTCTAGAATGTCAAATCACCCAAAACGTAATTACACCCATCAGGTTAATCCACCTGAAAGAGGGCTGGTATGAGTCCGTTTATGTAGATTGTAATAACGGCTATATCGTTTTGGGCAATACTGCTGATGTATTAATAGCGAAATTCAGTTTGCCATGAGCGTAAGGTTAACGTTCGTGTTGGCTATGTTTGCCCTGGCGGTATCTGCTCAAACCAGCTATAAAGGATATATAGTCAATTCTTCTTTGCATCCTGTAGCTTACGCCAATATTACACTCAATAACAAGAAAATAATAGCTGCTGCCGACCAAAAGGGCTTTTTCCGGTTCGAATTGGCCGACTCCCTCCTGCTAAGCCCAATCCGGTTTTCCCATGTCGCTTATAAACCCTGTACCATCAGGGCCGATTCGCTGGCCTTGCTGCTGGCCAAAAGCAGCAAAATAGTGCTGCAGGACAACCCCCTTAAGCTGGCGCAAATTGTCATTACCCGTAAAAAACTTCAAGAAAAAGCCTATGGCGACACGGCAGCTATTGCCGGCCTGGGGCTATTTTCCGGCAGTATTCCGGCCGGTAACCCTGAGAATTTTCGACAGAAACTAAAAAACAAAACAGATACACTAAAGCAGACCCTGGAGGCCTTGCCAGACAGCGCCCGGATAGCGGTTTTGTTTGCCGCTTTGCCGGTCTCAACCCGCCTCAGCGAACTGGAAAGTACGGTAGAAACAGGGCGCATTATCCGGATTAGAAACAAACGCTTTTGGCTGAAAGCGGCAGGCTTTCAACTGGCCCGCAACCACTACGACAGCCTTTTGGGCCGGCTAAATATATACTCGGTAAAAAACAATAAGCCGCACCGCCCGTTGTTGCCCCAGGAGGTAATCTTTAGCATCAACAACCAAGAGCGGCATGTCCGGCTCGACTTGTCCGAACTCAATATATGGCACAAGGGCCCTATTTTTATGAGCATAACCTTTCTCCGGCCGGCTGTCGATATGAAATCTATGGCTTTTGCCATAGGTTCAAAAACCAACCGGGTGTTTGTCAGGGCCTCGCCTTCCGGCCAATGGCATACTTTCGACATGCAGGCATTGGCTTTTTATGTAACTGTCTGGCAATAACGGCCAAACAGCCCCATGCCCGAAGGCGCCTTAGGCCTGGCCCTGTCCTCCACCACCCTGTGACCCTGAGCACAGCCGGGTAACCCTCTTACCGATATCACCTCATACATTCTGATGTTTTTTACGTTATTGACTAACAAGGCACCTTTGTATGCTAACCCGAAAAATTCATAAGAATTTTTCGCCCGCAGGGCTGATGAACTGCAAAATAGTGTAAAACAACATGTTATATACAAAATACTGGATGAGCCAAAGATTAAGCATGACCCAAATTTGAGGGTAAAATATTTTGCACTCATCAGGGTTACCCTGATGTAATTAACTGACAAACAATCGTTTGGCGGTTAATTTACATCAT
>JALSJF010000093.1 GCA_026989505.1 Cyclobacteriaceae bacterium | reverse complement strand
CGATTCCGCTGTTGAACTACGTGTTTCCTACATAGGCTATAAAACCAAAGTAGTGAATGTCGATGCCACCAACAACGAACGGGTAATAGTTCTTGAAGAGGGCAGTGTCCTTCTGCCGGGTATAACCATAACCTCTGCCAAACGCCAAAAAGAACTCCGGGCAGGGCCAATCATGGACAGTGTCCTGACCCATTTGTCGGAAAACCATCCGGTCAGGGCTGTCAGTTTCCTGGCCGATTTCCGGCAGCTGAATGTTCTGGGCATGGAGTACACCCGGCTGATTGAAGCCAGATTAGCCCTCACCGATGATGGCAGCCCACGAAAGCTGTCTGTTGCATACTGCATAAAAGGTATTAAATCTTCGGTAGATTTAAGAGAATACCCCGCTGGCAGCCTGGCTGTGGCCATCAATTTAAAAGAAAAAGAGAACAACTTACTGCCTATAGCCGAATGGCTGGCCAACGGGCTTGATAATGTCAGGCCAAAAGACGGTATAAGTAGTATATTGCACTACGATACCACCTATTACCCGCTGGCCAGGATGTTTCTGTTTAACAACCTGCGGACCACAGAATTTGCCTACGCCTCTCCCCCTTATTTTGGTTTTTTTAATGCTGATTTTCTGGCCGGGCACAAATTCAAATTAAAAAAAGTATTGCCTACAATTGCTGTAATCACCATCTTACCCAGTAAAAAAAGCCCTTTGGTACCCATAGGCAGCAGCCTGAGTAATGTGTTTTTACCCTTTGGCGAAGTGTGGGTTGATTTGGAAGACTGGGGTATCCATTATTTCCATTATGGCTACAGGGTTAATCCCAAATACAAAAACACCGGGGCCTATAAGTTCGAAACACTAAATAGCGATATATTGTTTGAAAACCATCTGGTTTTTGCAAAGGGCCATAAAGGTTATCGGTTAAAATATCAACAATTGCGTGAAAAAGACAGGGCTTTAAAAGGCAACATAATAAGGGTCAAAGACGGTTTGGCTTTTACGCATACGTTTATCATACGCGAATTACTGATAACAGGTTATCAGAGCCGGCAACAGTCTTGTCGCGACAACATTTATTCTTACCCTGACAACAGCAATGTAATAACTGAAAAAGAATGGAACTTAGCAGATTTCAAATATAAACCACTCTTTGTTCTAACCGACTCAGCCGGCACGGTGCCTCGTTAAAAACCTGCGTCCGTTTGGTAAACCGCCAATGCCCCTGCCCGGTTTCATCCGGTGATAAGTTATAACCCAATGGGCCAATTTTTCACCTTTGCCCGCGCCCTATATACAGCCCCACCCCCAACAACCCGCTGGAAAAAGCCCACCGCCCATTTAGCCCGAGGCTCTTTTTTGAGGTGGAAAATGACCCAAATAAACCAAAAAATAATTGCATAAAAACGTAACCCCATACCCCTCCGGACGTTTCGCTTTATGGGACTTTATGGGACTTTATGGGACTTTATGGGACTTTATGGGACATGCTGTTTGGAAGTTTTATTTTTTATAACGAGGTTGGCAGGAAAATATTTTTAACTTAAATTTATTGATATGTTAAAAAAAGTTAGCTTGTTGGTAGTGGCAGTATCTGTTTTAACCTTGATCTCTGTTTTCAGTTCAACCGGTAGACACAATAGGAAGGGAGGGGCTTTCCTGCAAGAGGCAGAAGCCCTGTACCGGCCAAGAAGAGACTGTTGGTTTAGTGATGGGTGCAGGCCGACAAATAGGCTCAAGTATTGTGCCGGTAGCAATTGTATCGCTGAGCCTCAGTTATAATTTGGTGTTTGCTTCTTTTTTAGCCCGGTAAACCCGGATGCCGGTATGATCTGGCGCCCGGGTTTACGTTATAAAGTTATGTATAGTGACACATCTCAAGTAATAATCAGGTTGCTCATTGCAGGGTTCTGTTGTAGTTGCAGCAACCTTAAAGATAAGCAACCCCTGGAGCAGCCAATCCCTAAACGGCTGCCTTTTGAATTTCGGGAATCGGTAGCAATGGCTGATTTAATAGAGCCGGACTATACTTTGGTACCGCTTCTCGCAGATTCCGCTAATATGATTGGGGCTGTTAGCAAAATTGTATTTAAGGATAGCCTTATCTACATTATGGACGGGCGTATTACCCAAAAGATATATGTTTATGATACCAAAGGAAGGTTTAAGTATTCCTTTGGGGAGCTCGGCAGCGGCCCCGGAGAATACAATACCCTTACCGAAATGATTGTAACCGGTAAAAATATATATGCAAGTGATGGCAGTGATTTTACCTTACTGTGTTATCTCCCGGATGGTACCTTTCAGTACGAAATGAGATTGGACTACTGGCTTTATGAGGCGTTGCCTTATAACCGGCAGCAGTTGCTGGTTTATGCCCCCACCGATCTCAGTTTTAATAGCGCTAACGAAGCCCTCGTCTTGAAAATCATAGACGCTGATTTAATCACAGAGGTGGCTGGTTTTTTCCCTTATCAGGAAGCACACGATGATGTACCCTTCAGGGGCTACCTCTGTGCTTACAACAACACTTATTCTTTTGCCCGCCCTTTGTACAATAAGATATACAGCCTAGATAGTGCCCGCAACCTGTACCTCCGGTATGAACTGGATTTTGGTGTGCACAACTGGCCCATTAGTGTGCAGCAAATCAGTCAAGACCCGGAAGAATCGGAACGGCTATTCAGAGAAGGAGGCATTATGTCGATTGTACACCGGCTACTCGAAACCAAAGAACAAATGGTATTTCAGGTAATTATGATGCCCCGGGACAATTCGGGTGCTGATGAAACGGCCAATACCTGGCTTTGTATTATCGACAAAAGCAAAGATAAAGCTTACGCCATGCATACTGTTGCGGACGATAGTGGCCTGACTATGTTCACCTTCCCTATAGCAACGGCAGGCAACCGGTTTGTTAGTGTGCTTTATCCCGAATTATTCAACGAGTTTTTGGGCCGATTGTCAAAGGATGAACTCCAGACACTCGGCAAACGGCTGGCTGACCCAACGCTGATTAGGCGAAGTTACCAGAACCCGGTGTTACTGATTTACCGGTTCAAAGCCCAGTTAAATATCTGATTAAGATGACATTAACAAAACCCCCGGATAAGTTCTGGCAATTACTGGTTGTGCTTTTACTTGGCCTGACCACAACTGGCCTGGTGTACAACCATCGTGAAAAAGAAGAAGTAAAAGAACAACTGGCCGCTACACAAAACGAGTGGCAAGCCTGCCTGGCGGCAGGCAAAGCCATGGCCAGCATTATGGCCCGGCAGTGGCAATTGGCAGGTTGCAAAATGCGTAAGGGGTTGCTTGTTCGAAACCGTCAGGGCAAAACGGTTCTGTTGGATAGCCTGGTGGAAAAGTATAACGATCAACTTCTTGTACTTCGTTTTAGTTGGCGTAGCTGTCAGGATTGCCAGCTACAGGAAATCAACTATATACAACAATTGCGCAGCAGCCACCGGGCTGTGATAATAGCCTCTTTCGAAACATTCCGTGATTTTGAATTATACATGCAGACCTACAAGGTTGCCCTGCCGGCCTACTTTTTAGAATCGGGCAAGGATTTGTTGGCAAACCGGGTGGAAAATAGTAGTGATGTGTATAGCTTTATTACCGACAGCACCTACCAGATGACCCGGGTACACGTAGGCAGCACAAGTTTTCCGCAACTTTCCCAAACGTATTATCAAACAATTCTCGTTAATTGACTCAAACAGTTAAACCTAATATTATGCTGATTAAGTGGACTTCCTTGATTTCGGGCAGTTTTATGCTGGCGTGGCTTGCCTTACCCGCCTTTGGACAGCCTGGGCCAACCTTGCAGGGGCGGGTTGTGGATAAGGCAACCGGCCAGCCTTTACCTTACGCCAATATACGCTTGCAAGACAGGCCCATAGGTACTATTTCCGGCCCTAACGGGCAGTTTAGCCTGGTCTTGCCGGA
>JALSJF010000092.1 GCA_026989505.1 Cyclobacteriaceae bacterium | reverse complement strand
GAACCACTACCTGTTTGCGTAAAAGTAGCGGTAACGTTTTTTATGGTATCCATGATGATACTTGCCGGATTTGCTGTACCGGCAAAATCCCCGCTCCAGCCATTAAATTGCCAGCCATTATTTGTATTGGCCGTTAGGGTAACAACTGTACCGGGGGAATAGCTACCGCCTGAAGGGGATAATGTTACGGCACCACTGCCTAAGGTACTAACATTTAATACAAATTGTGGGTTAGGGTCAACAATAAAGGTAGCCGTTACCAACTTATCAGCATCCATTGTTATACTTGCCTGGGCAGTAGTATCGGTAATATCACCACTCCAACCATCAAATAAATAGCCGGCAGCAGGGGTAGCCGTGAGATTAACAACAGTACCTTCGTTATAGACACCACCTGCGGGGGCTACACTACCGTTACCAATAATGTTAGTGGTAAGTGTATGTTGTATCGGAGCGGTTCCGGGATAGCCAAAAATATCGACTTCTAAATAACTGTTCCATAAGCTTATAGAGTTCCCATGCCCATTAATACGAACAAACTGACCCGATTCATCCGTTACGTCAAAAGACTCCAGGCCAGTGGTTGTGCCCCCGGATTGACCAGCAAACACAGGTATCCAGTCAACTTGATTGGTAGATACTTCTATATCAAATGAAGCTGTCCTGATATCACCTCTATGAAAGGCTATATCAAGTGAGGTTATCACAAAAACGTCCCCCAAGTCAAAAACAATCCATTGTTCCCCTTCTGCAGACCATCTGGTTCCAAAATCATTATCAATAGTATTTGCGGGAGCATTGGGTGCCTCAAATGTACTTGCAGATACAGAAGAAATTGTGAGGTTTAGTGGTGTGATATTCACTAAACTAAACGTAGCCGTTACCGATTTATCGCTATCCATGGTAACCGTTACCGGGTTGGACGTGCCTGTTACAGCCCCGCTCCAGCCAGCAAAACGGTAGCCGGCAGCCGGGGTGGCCGTAAGCGTTACCACCGTGGCCGAATCATAAACACCTCCGGACGGGCTGATACTGCCGCTGCCAACAACCGAGGTTGTTAAATTATACTGGGCCAAACTAAACGTAGCCGTTACCGATTTATCGCTATCCATGGTAACCGTTACCGGGTTGGACATGCCTGTTACAGCCCCGCTCCAGCCAGCAAAACGGTAGCCGGCAGCCGGGGTGGCCGTAAGCGTTACCACCGTGGCCGAATCATAAACACCTCCGGACGGGCTGATACTGCCATTGTTGGCACTTGTTGTCAAGGTATAGGTAGTTGAGCCCGTTCCCATAAACTCTAATGCCCCGATATCCCATTCTGCTTCGTTTGCAGGGCGTGGATTGCCAGCAAAGTCAACTTTAATGTTAATACCATATGTGTTAAAAAACACATCATAAGCATCAGACACCGGTCCCGAAGCGTTAATGGCAGGACTTCCGGACTGCAAACGAAAATCCCTGCCGGCAGGGTTTACCAATAACGGGTCAATGGTGAGGCAGTTGGTACAACCGGAACCATTGGTGCCGTTAGCAAATTGTACATTATAAGAATAATCCAGACCGGGGCAGGAACCACATCTTTCATAGGCAACACCATTGCTCAAATAAATATTGTTGGTATTAACCGGTGCCGGGCCGGTAACCCTGTGCGCACCGGTATTGTTGTTATATAAAGTGTTATTGGAGGTGTTTCTGGAGTCCCTGTTTATTCCGTAACCGTCAATGTTATGGATAATATTCCCCAAAACATAAGGTTTAAATATGGCATTCACCGGGTCTATGCCATCATCACTGTCGTAAATTTCATTAAATATAATCCAAATATTTTCTTGAGTACCTTCATCATTAATCCGTATAGCTTCCCCGGCCGAGGTAGGATAAAGTGTCCTATAACCATATATTTCGTTTTGGGATATTATCACATTTTTAGACCCCTTGGCATCAATGGCATTTTCCCCATCGTTGTGAATAAGGTTGCGCCCGATAAATATCCTGTCCGCCTCAAAGTCTTTGATATTAGCCGGGATAGCAGCCCAGTTCCGATCTATAATTTGAATACCGTCATCTCCGTTTTCGTATATATTATTGTCAATTATCCAAATATTCTCTGATCTGTTGTCGATCATAATACCAAATCTGCCTTGTTCGGCTGTTCCGGGATAAAAGCCGTTGTCATGAATATTGTTATTATAAATAACAATGTGCTGCTTTAGATCGCCATCGGTATAATCCAGTTTATACGTCCAGATTTCTATACCTGAACTCCCTCCGCCATTAACAACGGCATCCGCAGTAATTTCGGAGTTGCGTATAGCGATGTGATCAGTTGGCTGATAGATTTTAAGGGTTGGCCCGTCTATCAAAGCATTTTCAATTATAAGATAAGAACAAAACCGAAGCAGCAAGTCATCAGACTGACCCGGGAACCCTCCTATTTTAAAGGGTTGGCTTCCATTAGCCCCTCTGATAAATATCGGCTTTTCGGCTGTTCCCTGAAAATTGAACCAAGGCATATAAAATGCCCCCGGAGAATTAGGGTCCTGAACAATATTATCATTATACGGGCCATTGTGTACTTCAACCACACTACCTGCCACTAAATTTTGCGGTATGGTTAACCGTGGTGTAGTAGCGGTACCATAGGGGTTGTTTACATCCGTTGCACTGGGATGGGCCCTGTCAACATAATGGGTATAAGGGCCATTGCCGGCATCCTTATAAGGCTCCGGGCCATTACCAAAATCATACGTTGCATTGCTATACATAGTGTGGGCCTCTTCAATCCCAAACTCCGGTGCGGGGATACCTATAGGAGGAACGAATTGTGCATTTACCCTTAAACCTATGGTCAGAAAAGATAATAAGCTTAAGAGATGAAGCCATTTTCCCCCAGCGGGGCGATTATTAGGTAATAGCAAGTTTTTCATAACTAAATGGGGTTAATCAGGTTAAACTATCTTATTCTATTTTTTTCAATGCCGTAACCGGTTTGAATAAATGGCAGCAAAACCCTTACCTATTTGCCAGACCACTGTAGCGTAAAAGTCAGTTGGCCTCGGGTTTTCCTGAACCGTTAGCACCAGTACTTGAAAAGCACGATGTTAATCCGGGTCCGCCATGGTAATCTTAAATTCTTCGTTAGGTATATGTTCTTTTGCCATTTTTTTGATCAGGTTGTTAACAACCAGCGGCTGCTCTGCATACTTATTTTCCCTTTCGTAAGGGTCGGCCTGAATGTTGAACAATTCGGTTGTAATGCTACTGTCTGCCTTTATTTTTACAATTTTCCAATCGCCCGCTATAAGCGCCTGGCGCTCCAGGCCATCTGCTACAAACTCCCAATAGAGGTATTCATGCTGTTTTTGGCCGTCTTTGCCCAATAATGTTGACAAAAACGAAATACCGTCTGTCGGTGGCATGGTGGTTTCCCCGAGTAACTCTCCTATAGTCGGGAAAACATCCCAAAAGGCCGAAACATGGTGGGTAATACCCGGGGCAATCCGGCCAGGCCATCGGGCTATCATGGGCACCCGGATTCCCCCCTGGTAAAGGTCACGCTTGTACCCCCTGAACCCACTGGCGCTATTAAAAAAATCGGGGTCGGCACCGGCCTTATAATCCGGGCCGTTGTCGCTGGTAAAGATTACCAGCGTATTCCGGTCCAGGTCGAGTTTTTCCAATTTGGCCATAATTTCACCGACATGGCGGTCCAGCCGGGAGACCATAGCCGCATAAGTAGCATGCGGGTACGGCTGTGAGCAATAGGTCTTTACATTCCAGCCCGGGCCGTAGTCACCTCCCTGAGGGGCCACATAAGGGGTCTCCGGGAATTTTCTCCTGTAGGACGCAACGATGGAGTCTTCGGGAACAATTAGTTCCAGGTGCGGCAGGGTAGTAGGCAGGTAAAGAAAAAACGGTTTATCCCCGGCCTCATCAATAAACCGGAGTGCTTTTTCCTGAATCAGATCGGCCGAATAAACTTTGGTATTATAGCCGTCATTTCCTGCCAAAAGAACTTTTTCCCGGTTATGCCATAAGTATTTTGGGTAATAGCTGTGTGCCTGGCTTTGGCAGATATAGCCAAAAAACTCGTCAAAGCCAAAGTTGTTCGGATCACTTTTACTTCCCGGGTAGCCTATCCCCCATTTGCCGAAAGCGCCTGTTTTGTAGCCGTGGTCTTTGAGCATTTTTGCCAACGAAAACCCCTCTTGCAAGGGCACCTGGCCTTCGGGCGACACCGGCTTATTACCCCTTACCGATACATGGCCGGTATGCAGGCCGGTCATTAAAGAGGCCCGGGAGGGGGCGCAAACCGTACTGCCAGCATAATGACGGGTAAACAGCATGCCTTCACGGGCCAGTTTATCGATATGCGGGGTCTTGATTTTTTGCTGGCCATACACCCCTAAATCCCCATACCCTAAATCATCGGCCAGGATATAAATTATATTAGGCTTGTCAGCCGGAAGCCTTTGAGCTTCTCCGGTACAGGATGTTAGAACCGGGGCCACGACAAAAGCAGCTATACACAGGCCACACCATCGGAATAAGTATTGACGTATTTTCATCATGTCTGGTTGGTCAGGTTAAGGTAGGCATGCCCTGTATCCAGCCGACAGAACAAGCTCCGTTAATAAATATCTGTTTTTTGCCATTTACCCCCATTGGGGGATAAAAAAATGCCTGTCCCGCAAGTCAGGTAGGTCCATAGGTAACCATTTTTTGGGTTCTGGCAGAGCTAACGGGCATACAGGTCTCTCCGGAACCAGGTCCGGGGCCAGCATCATTAGCTGGGTGCCTTACCAGAAGAAAGCATACAATAAGGTGAGGATAAGTAGAATAATTACAGCCGAAATATTGAATACGGTGCCGGTATGAAACAATCTTTTGGTAAGGGTTATGCCGTTTTTGTCATCCTTGCCTTTGCCCTCTATCCAACTGGCTACGGCAATTACTACTAGTGTAGCAATGCAGGTGATTAGCATTTGGTGCATAAAGGGGATATTTACGAAAAGCACAGAGCCCGACCAGCCATTGGGAGCTATTTTAAAATACATAGCTATAGGGATGGAAAGGGTTACCCCCCAGATAGCGCCTTTATTAGTGGCTTTTTTATAGAACAAGCCGGCCAGGAATACGGCCAGGATTCCCGGGCTTACCACACCCGTATATTCCTGAATAAACTGAAAGGCCTGGCCGAAATTACCGGGCAAAGGAGCCAATAAAACCGCAATTATAAGTGCAACGGCAGCGGTTATCCTGCCCACGTTAACTATTTTTTGGTCGTTGGCATTACGGTTGATGTAGGGCAGGTAAATATCCATGGTAAATATGGTGGCTGTTGAGTTGAGCATAGAGGCCAAAGAAGAGACAACGGCTGCTGCCAAAGCAGCCAGTACTAGCCCTTTAAAACCGGCAGGGACAAAGTTTTTTATTAACCAGGGGGCGGCATTATCGTTAACAACGGAGCCATTGGCGTTGATAAAATCAGCACCCACTATAGCTCCGGTGGCATCTATGTTCATAACATAAGCAATGATACCCGGCACCACCACAATCAGCGGAATCAATAGCTTTAAAAAGGCGGCAAAAGCTATTCCCTTCTGCGCTTCAGCAAGGTTTTTGGCCGCCAGGGCCCTTTGGATTATGTACTGATTAAAGCCCCAATAATATAAATTAGCCACCCACATTCCGCCAATAATAACGGCCAGCCCCGGTAAATCCCACCAGGCATCTTTGCCGTTGGGGGTAATAATTTCGCCTTTTTCCAATATCATCGAGAATTTTTCGGGCACCACATGGTAAATATGTACCAGCCCATTGATAATACCACCGCCTGGGGCCACCTTATCCAAAGCAATAAAAGCGGTTGCCAAACCTCCGGCTACCAAAAGCACTACCTGCACTACATCTGTCCAGGCCACAGCCGAAAGCCCTCCCCACAAAGAATAAACAGCTGCAAACAGGGCTAACCCTATGATGCCGGTTAACATTAAGCTGCCGTCACCATTACCAATAATCGTGTCCAATGCTTTGCCTCCCAAATACAAAACGGTTGTGAGGTTTACAAAAACATAAAGAGCGAGCCAAAATACGGCCAATATGGTTTTCAGGTTTTGACCAAACCTCTTTTCAACAAATTCAGGGATGGTATAAAGCCCTTTTTTGATGAATACCGGGAGGAAATATTTACCTACAATGATTAGCGTAATGGCAGCCATCCACTCGTACGAAGCAATAGCCAGGCCAATAGCAAAGCCGGACCCCGACATACCGATAAATTGTTCGGCAGAAATATTGGCGGCAATCAATGAGGCACCTATGGCCCACCACGGCAATGATTTGCTTGCCAAAAAATAATCTTCGGCATTTTTCTGATGCCCTTTCTTATTTCCGGAAACGTACAACCCTACCCCGATAATGAGTAAACCGTACGCCACAAATACGAGTATATCTACTGTTGAAAATTCCATTTGTTAAAGTGTAAAGTCTTTTTCGTTTATAATAATTCACAAAAACACACCTTTGGAGGACACTGATTTAACCTGAATACCGTTATGGTATTACCGTAACCATTTGTCCAGGTTTTCTTTTACAAAGGCATCGTCATTTAATTGCGGATAGCTGGCATACACCCGGTCAATCTCCTGTAACTGGCCCCGGGTGAGCCCTTCGTTTTTGTTTAATGTCCAAACTCCATCGAGCAGCCCCTGGCGCCTTAACACTTCATGAAGACCAACTATACAGCCTTTAAAGTTGTTTGCAGCATCAAAAAAAGCGGCATTGGCATCGGTTATCTGGTTGGCCAACGCAAGCCATTCCCCGGTACGTTTGCTGTCCCGGTTTGTTTTAATGTCCTTAAGCAGGGTAACCGCACGTTGTGCCCAAACCGCCCAATGGCCCAGCAGCCCACCGGTTATGTTTATGTTATGTACTTTATTTTTATATTGGATTTGGTAATCAGCCAGTAAGTCAACCACAATATTATCATCGTTACCGGTATAGAGGGCTATGTCACCTGCCCGGCCCGACTCCACTACCCCCCTGACCACATCAAATGTACAGTAGCGGTTAAAAGGGGCTATCTTAATGGCCACTACATTTTCTATACCGGCAAATTCGCGCCAAAAGTCAACATCAAAATACCTGCCCCCCACAGCTTTTTGCAAATAAAAACCAATAACGGGAATAACCCGGGCTACCTCTTTACAGTGGGCAATGATTTCGGTGTTTCCGGCCCCGGAAAATGCAGCCAGGCCCAGCAGCACGGCATCGTATTGCAGGTCTTTGGCCATTTCGGCCTCGGCAACCGCCTGCCTGGTTTTGCCTATTACACCAGCCACCCGGAAAGCATCATAACCGGTTGCCCTGAAAAAGTTGTCCGCTTCTTCACGGGCCAGTTCCAGTACAGGCCGGTACAAATCAATACCGGGGTTTCTAATCTCAAATTGGGTGGTATGTACGCCCACAGCCAGGCCGCCCGCACCGGCCTCCAGGTAATAACGTGTCAGGGCCCTTTGCCTGCGTTCATCCAGTTTTCGGCTTTTGGTAAGCGCCAGTGGGTGGGCGGGTATTACCATCCCCGCATGCAACATATTTTTTTTGGCTAGGTTTAGTTCCATGGTTTTATCATTCGGTTTTATTGTTCAATACTTGCCGTCACGGGCTTCAAAGCGTGTAGGCTTGCCCAGGGTTTTACCTTCGTTCAGCAGCCAGCGGGCGGTCCATTCTATCATTTGGCTTAAGGTGGTACGGGGCCTGCCCAGGCGGGCATACGACAGCGAGCCGTCTCCCAACAAAGCCGTAGGGCTTTCCTTACCGGTAAAACTGACTTCCTTGCCCATCAGGCGGGCAAATTCTTGCGCCACTTCCCTAACCGGAAATATTTCTGTTCCGGCAATATTCAATATTTCGGCCGGGCTGTTACAATAGCTTATGCTACGCAGTATCATATCGTTTGCATCGGTTTGCCATATCACATTGGCGTAGCCCATTGCAAGGTCAACCGGGATGTTATTTTTTACTTTGGTGGCAATGTCCACCAAAACCCCGTAACGAAGTTCGACCGAGTAATAAAGGCGGATTAAGATAACCCGGGTACCGTATTTTTTGCTGCCATATTCAAAGAGCCGCTCCCGGCCCAGGCACGATTGGGCATATTCCCCTATAGGGCCCACCGCATCGGTTTCTTTGGAACCGGCCGAGTTAACCGGCACCAACGGATATACGCAACCGGTAGAAAAAGCGACAATATCGGAAGACCTGAACCGCTCGGCAACCAGACCGGGCAAATAGCTGTTCATGGCCCAGGTGAGGGGCTCGTTGCCTGCGGTGCCGAATTTCTGCCCGGCCAGGTAAAATATGTTTTGGGCATCCGGCAACGATTGCAGAAAGGCCTTGTCTGTCAGGTCTCCTTTAAACGTAGAAATACCGTGTTTCTCGAGGTAATCTTGTTGCCCGGGGGTGTTAAAGCGGGCGACCCCAATGATCCTATTGGTACCCCCTCCTGCCGTTATGGCCCTTTTGGCCATTTTAGCCATTGATACACCCATTTTGCCCGCCACCCCTAAAAACATAATATCGCCTTTCAAGGATTTAAACTGCTCAATCAGCGCTTTGCCGGGCCGGGAAAGGGCTTCTTCCAGCTCTTCTTCGTTTTTGTAATATCTTTCCATTAAATCATAGGTTATTTGTTCCGTACTATGCCTGTGACCATACCCGCAGGCAAGCTATTATTTTTGTTTTATTGACAACTGTCCCTTTGCCAGTAGCGGACACAAGCATGTCCGTCAGGGTAGCGGTAACAGCCGGGCCCAACAACCTCCCCGCCCTTCCGGTGGGGGTTAACAGGCGAAAAAGATACCGGTTAAATACGCGCATAGCTTTAGTTGTTGCGGGGTACGGCCTTTACCAGCAAATGCCGGCTAAATACAAGGGGCAAGGTTTGGTTGCCTCTGATGCTACCCAACTTAACTTCATGTTCGTAATCAATAATATCGTATAGCCTGTCTTCCAGGCCCCTGAATTCAACTTCTCCTTGCCATTCGGTAGCGTAAAAAGCATAGTACAGGGTGTCATTTACTAAAATGGTATGGGTCTCCGGCACATCGTAGGCTATATCGTATAAATTAAGATACTCCCCTTTGCTAAGGGTGTTTTCATGATAAACCCTTAGCCATTTGGTGAAAAGTTTTTTTCTTTCGGGCGACAGGTAGCCCGGGTATTTTTGGCGCAAAAACGCGGCATTGTCTTCTTCCTTGCTTACAAACATGGTTCCGGGTATGCCCCCAACCCCAATCATGGCCGGAAAGTTTTCCGGGGTGTAGCGCCTTTCGATGTGGTCGCCATAAAATGCCGCGGCAGGCCCCATAAGCGCCTTTATGACCTTGCCCCGATGCCTGATTTGCCAGGTAGTGTTAAAATCGGATGATACAGGCTGATTATAATAAGGCATTTTGTAAAAGGAGGGAAACATGCCGCAAGGACATACTTCCACTACCGCCCCCGGCTTTAAGGCGATGGTTTCTTCGTACAGGATTTTGTAGATTTCGGGAAGCGCCTCCACCGATTCTTCCGGGTATTTGTGACGGTGGCCTGCGGCATAGCATTTACCAACGGAGTTGATAAGCTCCTGGTCAATTTTGAACCCGTCAAAGCCCCATTCCCCGATAAACTTTTTAGCCATTTGCCGGTAATAATCCTGCACCCCTTTAACGGCCGGGCACAGGTAGGGGGTATATTGTTTACCCATGAACTTGTCGCCTTCGGTAGCCCCCTCGCGGTTAATCAGCAGCCATTCGGGGTGTTCGGCAGCTAATTTCTCTCCTGCTATATGGGTGGTGATCCATATTTTTATTTTCAAGCCGTTGTCGTGAAACCTGTTGACAAAATTTTTCATCCCTTTGTCCCCGAGCGGAAAGGTGTCATCGCGGGGGGCATAGTCCCCGTTATAATAAAACCAGCCAGCATCCAGCGTAGCCACTTTAAAGCCAAAATCCTTGATGACGGGTATCATGGCAAAGATCTGCTCCTGGCTGAAGTCAGGGCCGAACCCCCAGCTACACCATATCGGTTCGTAGGCATCGGGGGGAGGTTGTGGCATCTCCAGGCCATTTCTGGCCATAAGGTTGGCATATACCTTCAGCCCGTTGTAAAAATCGCCCCCGTGCACAGCCACTGCCACCGGTAGGGCTTCATAGGTATCGGTAAAGGCCGGGCCGTCCCGGTCGTAGGCAATGCTTATTGCCAACGAACTATCGGCAATTACCCGGGCAGGGAGCGATATAAGCGTAGGCTTGTCCCGCAGGCTACCGATCAAAAGGCCCGTTTCTTTATTCCAAACATCCAGTGCGGGCAAGCCTCCGCCTGTTTCGCCTATAGCCAACTGCTGCCCCTGATAATTTTGGTAGGAGAAAGTATCGGTAACCGGTAAAACCCAATCGGGCCTTTCCTTGTAAGAAGCGCCCTGCAAAATGTAAAAATCATGGAGTTTATTGGCACTATCGGTTAGGGTGGAGCTTAAGTTAAATGCATTGCCAACTTCGGTATTAATCACCAACCCTGCCGTTGAGCTTATATTTCGGTAGGTCGTGTTTATGACAACTGCTTCGGGAAAATCTTCATACAGATCAATTTGCAGGCGCTTTTCTATTACCGACTGCAAAGGGCCGGAGGCTTTGGCCACCACACTAAGCCGCCTGCCCGCACCGTAGCGGGTATGGATATCAGCATATCGGGTTTGGGCATTATCAACCACAAACCGGTTTACCTTTTGGTTGTTTACAATCAGGTAATGGGGGGTATTTCCAGGCCGGATTATCGAGAGTTCCCCATCCGGTGTTTTTCTGAAGATATTGATGCTGGTGGTACTGTCTATGACAAACTTCAGGTAGTCGTTTTCCAGTACTGCAGGCTTGCCAGCCGGCCCGGCAACCGTGCAGGCAACTAACAGTAATCCGGGAACCCACAAGGCCAGATACCGTTGTGCCATGCGGGCGAATATAGGGTGGTCGTTATTTCCAGTCATCTTTGCATCATTTATTAAACCAAGTGTAAACTTTCCCTCCGAGGATGTTATGGGCCAGCGAGAATTCACCCGGAGCCACATCGGCCACCAGCAAGTCGGCACTTTTGCCCACCTCAACGGAACCGCAACCAGGCCGTCCGCCATGTTTGTTGAAAATACCCAGTAACCTGGCCGGGTTGGCACTATACATAACTGAGGCATACACCAGGGCTTCGTGCAATGATAGGGCTTGATGTGTCCGGTGCCAAATACCGGGAATAGGGGTAGTAAGCCACAATACCATATTACCGTACCCTGTATCTGCTGTTAGTACGCTACCAAACAGGGTATTTTCCTTGCCAAGCACCTGCAGGTATTTCTTATTGCTGCTTACAGCCCCTTTTAACCCCAGAAGTTCAAACCGTTCCAATCCGGACAAGCCGTTGGCAAACATGGAGTCGGTTATTATAACCACCCGTTCATGGCCTTTGCGGGCAATTATATCGCGTACATAAGCAGGGGCAACATGGTAGCCGTCACAGATGACTTCCAGGTACACCTTATCGGAACGCAGCATGGCCTCCACAGCCCCTCCGCCACGAAAACCTTTGCTGCTGCTGCGGCTGGGGCCGTTCAAAAAATGAACGGCTACATTCAACCCGGCTTTTACCGCCCGGTCAAAATTATCACCAAAAGCAGCGCTATGGCCTCCGGCCACTATTATCCCGTTTTTCACCAGGTCTTTGGTGAGGCGACAGCCCTGTTCATCATGTTCAGGGGGCAGGTTTACTATTTTCAACAAATTGCCGGAAGCTTCCTGCAGCCGGTCAATTACCTGTTGTTCGGCCGCATAAAAATATTCCGGGTTTTGGGCACCGGCATAAACCGGGTCTTTCAGAAAGGTGCCCTCCAGATTGATGCCATACACCAACTCCCGGTAAGCCGGTTGCTCCTCAAGAAAATCTCTGACTAAGCTTAAGGCCCTACATAGCTGATCCAGGGGGGCTGCCATGGTGGTTAAAAGCACTTTGTTTATCCCCGTTCTTATATAAAAATCCAGGGCGGCTTTCAAGCCGTTTTTATAGGCCTGAGCAGTACTATCAAACGCATCATCCTGCTGCCGGTATGTGCCAAACGAGGTGTCGAACCCGACCGAACCATGGTTGTGGATATCTATAAACCCGGGTAAAACGTATTTGCCCCTGGCGTGCATAACGGCAGTGCCCTTTCCGGGCCGGATGGCCGGGTTTATTTGGGCAATAAGGCTGTCTTCAACCAATACGTCTGCCCGGTAAACCTGATCTGGCCCTACTACAGAAGCCCCCTTTATCAGTAAGCTTTTCATCTGTTTATATTCTATTTTATTCACGTTGTGTCTGCTTTTATGGTGTTCATGAACCACTACATTAGGTTTCAACGGTCAAATGCCTGCTTTGTCGGTTGCTTACGCTAAAACTTCAGCGGCAGCGTGCAGACAGGCAACCTGGGCGATTAATATAAATATAATCATTGCCTTGTGCCTGTGCACCGTAGTGCTTCTGCACACAGGTGTGTGTTGCATAATTACCTTAATCTTCCCGGTTTCATAAAACTATTTACCAATTTGAATAACCAGCCACCCGAAAATAATCAGGATACCCACAAAAAGCCAGGCTAATAAAAACCCGCGCCAATCTTCCCGGTAACGCTGCCTGAAATTTTTCCTTCGTGAAGCTTGCAGCCATCCGGGCAAATCAACCAAAATAAGGGCCAGCCCTTTGCTACCGGCCTCCCTTTCTTTTTCGGTGCCCTCCATGTCGTCAACCGAAACCGTGTTTAGCCTTCTGAAAAAGGTATTTAGCTTGTCTTCGGGTTCACGACCGGTAGTTTTGCTAACCACAATAAGAGCCACAAAGCCTGCCAGCATAGCCCAGCCAAAGGGTTCCGGCTGCCATTTATAGATCAGCATAAGTTGGTTTTGTGCCGAATAGTTAATCAGGTAGTAGGTTATAAAAGCAACACTTACCGAGGCCAGTGCCCCATAGCGGTTGGCACCCCGCCAAAGTATGCCACCAAAAATCATAATGCCCATAAAGGCAGCTATAGACTCAGTAAACAGGAAAGCCGACAATACATTATTAATGGTTACCGCGAACCCTACGCTCAACAAGGTTAGCAGCAAACCGGCCAGCCGGCCTGTTTTAACCGATTGCCGGTCGGTAATACCGGGTTTGAAGTAGGGCTTATAAATATCTTTAACAAACAGCGCCCCGAGGTTAACCATAAAATTAGAGCAGGAAGACATATTAGCAGCCAGCAAGCAGGCAATCATTAAGCCTACAAGGCCGGGGGCCAGCAAGGTGCGGGTAGCATAACCGAAGGCATGCTCGGGGTCATCCAGCACAACGCCCCGGTGAATAACCAAGGCCGCTACAATTAAGCCGGTTAAGGCCCATCCCAGGGTAACAAAACGTTTGACAAAGTTGCCGTAGGTTTGCCCCACCCGGCAAGCCCGTTCACTGTTGCCGGTGGCGAACAGCGACATGGAATGAGGCTGGGCCGTTATGCCTATAATGCCATTGAGGGCCAGCATGGAAAGGGTAAAAGGCCCCAGGCCTAAATCGGCACTAAACAACGAAAAAAAATCTTCCGGTAACTTTTCGCGCATGGCCGCAAAACCGCCTATTTCGCTTAAACCACTGGGTATTAACATAAAAGAAAGAACTATAATTAGCAACCCCTGGATAAATTCAGTATGGGCTGCCGCCACCAGGCCACCAACATAGCTATAGATGATAAACGCTACCGTCATTAACACCACTACCCTATTTGACGAAACCGCCCCATCGGTAGCTACGGATATTACTTTGGCCGCCCCTTGCAGCATGGCGCCCATAATAAACACAAAATAGGTAATCGCAAAAACAGTATAAACCAATCTTACGGTTTTCCCATACCGGTCGCCAATCATTTCGGCTGTGGTAGTACGGTTACTTCTGCGGTACCAGGGGGCAATCAGCCAGTAGAAAGGGGTGATAAGCAGATTCTTCCACTGGTACCAAATTGTGGCAAAACCACCGTGAAATGAAGCCCCCGCCTGGGCTACGGGCATTTCGGCATGGGTCCCCGTACCAAAAGCCTGCCCCATCATGGTCCACCATTTAAAGGAGCGCCCCCCCCGGAAATACTGGTCGCTGGTTTTGGCCCTTCTGGCAACCCAAAGGCCATAGGCCGTTATCCCCAAAAAATAAACGATAAGAACGGTAAGGTCAAGTGTTGACATTTGTAATCCTGGAATTAAATTAATAAACTTGTAATTACAAGTTTGAATAATTCCAAAGGTTGGCATTTTTTTTAGAAAGTGCAATAAAAACACCCTTAAAGTTGAAAACATCTGTGCACATACGATCCGTTTATGGTATTTTCGCCTGCCATCGCCTAAAAGAGGTACAACAATCTGCTTGCCGGCCCATGCCGGCCGGGGCACCGGTAGCCCTCCCCGGAAAGAACTTGCGGGGCCCCGATAATGATACAAGTGAAAATTCAGTAGAATTGTAAATTATTCCTGTCACGCAATGATTATGAAAAAGAAAAAACAAGCGGCCGGATACTGGCAAAAAAACCTGCAATACCTTACCGGCCTGCTGGCTGTTTGGTTCACCTGTTCTTTCGGGTTTGGCATCCTATGGGTAGAAAAGTTGAATACGATTAAAATGGGTGGGTTTAAGCTGGGGTTTTGGTTTGCCCAACAAGGGGCTATTTATTCGTTTGTGATAATCATATTTATTTACGTTTTTCTGATGAATAAATTAGACAAGAAGTTCATCGCCAACCCACCGAACAAGAAATAAATGGATATTCAAATTTGGACTTATATAATCGTAGGGGTTACCTTTTTATTGTATATCGGCATAGCGCTCCGCAGCAAAGCAGGCAGCACAAACGAGTTTTATGTGGCCGGGGGAGGGGTATCGCCACTGGCCAACGGCATGGCCACTGCGGCTGACTGGATGTCGGCCGCTTCCTTTATTTCTATGGCCGGGCTCATTTCTTTCATGGGCTATGACGGAGCTGTTTACCTAATGGGTTGGACCGGGGGCTATGTGCTGCTGGCCCTTATGCTGGCCCCCTATCTGCGTAAGTTCGGTAAATTCACCGTTCCCGACTTCATCGGTGACCGGTATTATTCCAATATTGCCCGCTCCGTTGGTGTTATTTGCGCGTTAATCGTTTCGTTCACTTATGTGGCCGGCCAGATGCGTGGCGTGGGTGTTGTTTTTGCCCGGTTCCTTGAAGTTCCGGTAAATACGGGGGTAATAATCGGGATGGTTATCGTGTTTTTTTATGCTGTGATCGGGGGTATGAAGGGCATAACCTATACCCAGGTAGCCCAATACTGTGTATTGATTTTTGCGTACATGGTGCCGGCCATTTTTATTTCACTACAACTTACCGGGGAGTGGTTGCCACAAATAGGTTTTGGCAGCCGGCTGGCTGACGGTTCGGGGATGTATTTACTGGACAAACTGGATGGATTGCACCGCGAGTTGGGTTTTGCCGCTTACACCACAGGGGCCAAATCTACCCTCGATATATTTGCCATTACTTTTGCCCTGATGGTGGGCACAGCCGGGCTACCGCATGTTATTATACGCTTTTTTACCGTACCCCATGTACGCGATGCCCGCCTTTCGGCTGGCTATGCCTTGATTTTTATTGCTGTTCTGTACACCACCGCCCCCGCTATTGCAGCTTTTGCCCGCACCAATTTAATTGAAACAGTAGCCGATACCGAATATTCGGCCGTGCCCGGCTGGTTTAAAAACTGGGAAACTACCGGGCTTATTACTTTTACCGACAAAAATGCCGATGGCAAAATTCAATACCTGGCCAACCCCGCCCGCAACGAACTAACCATTGATCGGGATATTATGGTTTTGGCCAACCCGGAAATAGCCCGCCTACCCAACTGGGTAGTGGCCCTGGTAGCAGCCGGAGGACTGGCCGCTGCCCTTTCAACTGCTGCCGGCTTATTGTTGGTTATTTCTACCAGTATATCACACGATTTAATCAAAAAGCAGATCAAACCGGACATTTCAGACAAAGGCGAGCTCTTATGGGCCCGCATAGGGGCCGGGCTGGCCGTTATTATCGCTGGTTATTTTGGCATTAACCCTCCCGGGTTTGTGGCCGCAACTGTGGCCCTGGCGTTCGGCCTGGCGGCTGCCTCGTTTTTCCCGGCCATTGTTCTGGGCATATTTGACCAACGGATGAATAAAGAAGGGGCTGTGGCGGGCATGGTCACCGGCACCTTGCTTATGTTGTTTTACATGGTCAAATTCAAGTTACAGGGTTTTGGCGGAGGAAATGAAAGCGACTGGTGGCTGGGCATTTCCCCGGAGGGCTTCGGCACGGTAGCCATGCTGGTTAACTTTGGCCTTTCTATGGTTATTTCAAGGCTTACCCCCCCGCCACCGGCCCGGGTAAAAGCTATGGTAAGCGCCATCCGGACACCCGGGGATTAACCCAGCAATGAAGCCGAGTGTTTATCCAGAAACAAATAGGTGGATGCATGTTTCTGCAAGACCGATGCCGGCACCAGGGGAGTAACCTCGCCCTTAACCACCCGCGCTACCGCCTGCGACTTCCGCTTATCCGGCACGCTGCAAATAATATGAGCTGATTGCATAATCCTGTTTACCGACATGCTTATGGCCTGGGTTGGCACTTCTTCCAGGCTGCCAAACCAACCCTCGCCCATCTGCTGCTGGCGGCAGGCCCTATCCAACCCTACTACCAGGTAGGCTTCTTCTGTTTCAAAATCGGCCGGAGGGTCATTAAAAGCCAAATGGGCATTCTCGCCAATGCCCACAAAGGCCACATCAATAGGGTACTGCCCAATCAAATTATGCAACCGCTGGCACTCGGCCTGCACATCGCCCTCCCCGTTTACATAGTGAAAGGCTTTCGGCTTAACAATATCGGCAAAACGTTCTTTCAGGTATTTTCTGAAAGAAGCCGGGTGTGTTTCGGGCAGGCCAATGTACTCGTCCAGGTGAAAACACGTTACCACCGACCAGTCAATCTCCTGTTTGACCAACTCCGCCAACATTTCGAATTGCGAAGCTCCTGTGGCCACAATAATATGGGCCCGGCCGTTTTTCAGAATGGCTTTTCGGATAAACCCGGCCCCCGCTTCCGCAGCCCTTTTGCCCAGTTCGTTTTTATTATCGGTAATAATGATGTGCATGGTTGTTATTTTTATGTTTTCAGCAAAATAACCTAATACGGCAACGTAAGTTGAAACAGGGAAAACACTGTTTTAAACCGCTTTTAAACTATCAAGGCGCAAGTTAGCAAAAAAGCCATGGCAACAAAAAATATGTAACAAAAACTTGTAAATACAAGTAGTATTTATGCTAACTTTAGGGCATGATACGGGAAATAAAGAAACTGGCCGGTCATCATTTAGATGACTTTATTGCCATCCGCAGGCACCTGCATGCCAACCCCGAATTATCTTTTGAAGAGCACAACACATGTGCCTTTATTCTTAATAATTTAAGAAAAACCGGTATTGATGAAGTAAAGCAAGTTGGCCGTACAGGGGTATTGGGTATTATCAAAGGGAAAAAGCCGGGTAAAACTATTTTGCTCCGGGCCGACATTGATGCCCTGCCCGTAAACACGGAGTTACAAGCCGGTTACAGGTCAAAAAGAAAACATGTCATGCATGCCTGTGGACACGATGTGCATACCACTTCCTTGTTGTTTACCGCAGCCATTTTAAACCGGTTTAAAGAGCGGTTTGCAGGCAGCGTACGACTGCTTTTTCAACCCGCTGAGGAGAAAATGCCTGGCGGGGCCCAACAAATGATTAAAGAAGGGGCCCTGGAGCCATTGCCTGCCGCAGTATTGGGCCAGCATGTTTATCCGCAAATACCGGTAGGCAAGGTGGGCTTCAGGCCCGGTAAATTTATGGCCAGCATGGATGAAGTTTACCTGACCGTGAAAGGCAAAGGCGGCCACGGGGCGATGCCCGAAACTACCACCGACCCTGTTTTTATCGCCTGCCAGCTAGTTATTGCGGCCCAGCAACTGGTCAGCCGCGTAGCCGACCCCAAAACACCTACCGTATTGTCTTTTGGCAAAATAACGGCCAATGGCTCGGTAAATGTCATTCCGGACGAGGTGCATTTGGCCGGCACTTTCAGAACACTGAACGAAGACTGGCGCCAGGAAGCCCTCGCAAAACTCAAAAAGCTGGTAACCTCCGTTGCCGAAGGCCTGGGGGGTAGTTGTACGGTAAAAATCAAAAACGGCTACCCGTGCGTAACCAATAACAAGGTGCTTACCAACCGGTTGATACAGTTAGCCGAAGACTATCTGGGAAAAGAAAACGTACTGGAACAACCGGTATGGATGGCCTCGGAAGATTTTGCCTATTACGGCCACCTGGCGCCCGCCACATTTTATTTGCTGGGGGTGCAAAATAAAAAGGCCGGTATTGCTTCTGGCCTGCATACCCCCACTTTTGATGTGGACGAACGAGCCCTGGAAACCGGTGCGGGGCTAATGGCCTGGCTGGCCTTAAACGAACTACAGGGTTAGCCGGGGCCTTACCTGGCGAAGCTCCGGAACCGCTAAGCCGCCTGGCGAAACCACATCAATTTACCCGAGTTCCGGTCCGGCAATCAAAAAATGCTGTTGCGGCCGGCCGGCATAGGGGTTGCCCTTCAAATACATGCGCAAAAACGACCTCTCCCTCTCAAAACCCCAACCAGCCAGCCAGGCTACCAAGTCCCGGTGCCCGGCCAATACATCCACAACCACCGGTTGCCCTTCCATAGTATGCAGCACGTGTGCCAATAGCGCTCTGGCATGGGCCTGCGTAGCGGCTACCAAGGGGCCAACCTGGGTGTAATGACAGCCCGGCCGGCTTAAAACATATCCGGCAACATCCCCCGCACCGGTAAAACAGCAAGCCTTTGCCCTATGCCGGCCGGCCAGGTTGTGCACTACCTTGCCCCTGTTTACCCCGAAAACCTGTTCATCGTACGCAACCACCCCCTTGAGCTTATCAGCCGTTAGCCCTTCAAGTTCAACTGCCGCCCCAATAACGCTAGCGGGAGACCGCAACTTTCGGGTAGTCATCCGTACAATGTCGTACTCACCGGCAAACCCCAACTTATCATACACCTTTTTGCCGGCCGGAGTGGCATCCAGTTTTATGGATTGACAGGTGCCGAGCTTATCAATAAGGGCGTTGAGCAACAATTTGCTGATGCCTTTCCCGCGGTAGTTGCGGTCAACCAGTACCATCCCGATCCAGGCAACTTTATTCTCATAATTTATAGCCGTAATGGTACCGGCCGCTTTGCCGTTGACTTCGGCAACCAGACATAACTCCGGGTTGTGCGACAACAGCAAGGCCCAATCCGCCCGGGTTTGGTTCCACCCTTCGGTATCCTTTAGCGACATGGCAAAGTCCATATCGGCTACTGCCATTTTCCTTATGTTAACTAAGCTCATAACAATATATGCAGAAGTCCCCTGAGAAAGCCCCGTAAGAATTGCCGTCTAAAAATAACTGTCCTCAAAGAAAAAATAAAATTAAGCATAAAGGCGTACCAATATACAATCAAAGGGTAATTATATTTATATCATTGCTGCCCTCTCCGTATATTCAAGGGCTAACCCGGTAAGTTCACAAAAATTCAAAGATTGTGTATTGTTTTACCAGAAAAAAAAACCGCAAAAACGGCCTTTCTGAGTAGCGGGGGCAGGAATTGCTCATCACGCTTGTAGCATGATCTTGCGAGTCTTTTTGGGGTGGCTTTACAGCGAAAGGCGCCTGACTCGCTGTGCCAATTATTGGTTGTTTAATCCCAATCCCCGAACAAGCTCAGAATTTGGACATAAAAAAACCCGACCGCCAACTGGCGGTCAGGCTTCTCTCTGTGTAGCGGGGGCAGGACTTGAACCTGCGACCTTTGGGTTATGAGCCCAACGAGCTACCAACTGCTCCACCCCGCGCTATAGCTTGACAACTTTACGATAAAAGTTGGGTTACTCATATTGCGAGCACAAAATTAGCGGGCTATAGCTAAAAAACAAATACCTTTGCCGTATAAATTTTATGGTACAACAAAAAGAACATAAGGCCGGCTTTGTCAGCATTATCGGTAAGCCCAACGTGGGTAAGTCAACCCTCATGAACCAATTGGTGGGGGAGCGGCTGTCTATCATCACCGCCAAAGCGCAAACCACCCGCCACCGCATTATGGGCATCATCAGTGGCGATGACTTTCAGGTGGTCTATTCCGACACCCCCGGCATCCTCAAGCCTGAGTACGAGCTGCACCAGCAGATGATGAAGTTTGTCAGCGCCTCGTTAGAAGATGCCGACATCATCCTGTTTGTTACCGACCTCTACGAAAAATATGATGAGGCCTTGCTCAAACGCCTGCAGAAGGCCCGGCAACCGGTCATCTTCATCCTCAATAAAACAGACCTGGCCAAAGGCAGCCAGGTAGAAGATAAGCTAAACTACTGGCACCAGGCCTTTACCCCTACGGCTACCCTTACCCTCAGCGCCCTTACCGGAGAGCATGTGCCGGAACTGTTTGCCCTGATCCTGGAATACCTGCCGGCACACCCGCCTTACTTCCCCAAAGATGAGCTTACCGACAAACCGGAGAAGTTCTTTGTGGAAGAGATTATCCGCGAAAAAATATTTATCAACTACAAACAAGAGGTGCCGTACAGCACCCAGGTAGTGGTAGAGTCGTTTAAAGAAGATGCTAAGATTATCCGCATCCGGGCGGAAATTTTTGTTGAGCGCAGGAGCCAGAAAGGCATCATTATCGGCAAAGGCGGGGCCGCCCTGAAAAAGGTGGGCATCGCGGCCCGGCAAGACCTGGAGAAATTTTTTCAGAAACAGGTGCACCTGGAAACCTTTGTGAAAATTGCCGAAGACTGGCGCAAAAAAGAACGCCAACTAAAGAATTTTGGATATTAAGCATATATTAACTATGGCAAATGTGGTGGCAATTGTAGGACGGCCGAATGTAGGCAAATCTACCTTTTTTAACCGGTTGATTGAAAGCCGCACGGCCATTATGGACAACGAAAGCGGGGTTACCCGCGACCGCCAGTACGGGGTGGGCGAATGGAACGGTAAAACCTTTACCGCCATTGATACGGGCGGCTATGTAACCGGCTCCGATGATGTATTTGAGGGCGCCATCCGCGAGCAGGTAAAATATGCCCTGGAAGAGGCTTCGGTAATCATCTTTATGGTAGATGTAAAAGATGGCCTCACCGACCTCGACAAAGACTTTGGCCAGGTGCTGCGCGAACTTAAAAAACCGGTATTTGTGGCCGCCAACAAAGCCGACACCACCGAGTTGGTGCACCTTACCGGGGAGTTTTATGCCCTGGGGTTTAACCAAATCTACCCCATTTCTTCCGCCAATGGCTCCGGCACCGGGGAATTACTGGATGCCGTGGCCGAAGAGCTGGCCGATGAAGCGGTTGACCGGGCCGAAGGCATTCCGCAAATCGCTATTCTGGGGCGGCCTAATGTGGGCAAGTCATCGTTTTTAAATGCCCTGGTAGGGGAAGAACGCAGCATTGTTACCGATGAGGCCGGCACCACCCGCGATGCCATAAACACCCGCTACACCTTGTTTGGCAAAGATTTCATCCTCACCGATACGGCCGGCCTGCGCAGGAAATCGAAAGTAAAAGATAACCTCGAGTTTTATTCCACCCTGCGCTCATTACAAGCCCTGCAAAACAGCGATGTCTGCATTGTGCTGGTAGATGCCACCCGCGGGCTCGAGGCCCAGGATATCAACATTATCAGCCTGGCGGATAAATATGGTAAAGGCATTATGCTCATGGTGAACAAGTGGGACCTGGTGGACAAGGAAAACAACACGGCTGCCAACCTGCAGAAAGAATACGGCAAAAAGCTCGGCCAGCTTGATTACATCCCCATCGTGTTTACCAGTGTAATTGAAAAACAACGTATTTTTAAGGCCATAGAAACGGCCATCGAGGTGTACAACCACAGGAGCACGAAAATCCCCACCTCCAAACTAAACGATGCCCTGCTGCCGGAAATAGAAAAATACCCGCCCCCGGCCATCAAAGGCAAGTATATCAAAATCAAATATGTTACCCAGTTGCCTACGGTAACGCCATCGTTTGCCTTTTTCTGTAATTTGCCCCAATATGTAAAAAGCCCTTACAAGCGATTTCTGGAAAATAAATTACGCGAAAATTTTAATTTAAGGGGGGTGCCCGTACGGATTTTCCTGCGCAAAAAATAGCCGCCAAACAGGCAGCAAAAGCACCTCTGCGCCCCTGCCTTTTGTAACGATAACCCTTTACGGGCCAAATAAGTTGGCCCGGCTCAATTTGTTATTGTTCCTAATTAGTTTTTTCTAATTTATTTGTATTATAGCAGCCGATGGTCAACCTGGTAATTACCCTGCTCAACCACAGCCGGCTTTCTTTCTGGCGCTCCAAAACCCTGGACCGCTCGCTGGCCACGGCTATTTTTACCTGGCTGATGATCGGCATGGTACTTATGTATGCTTTGGCCCTGGGGTTCATGCTCCCCAAAATTTTGGCCAACGTAGCCCCCGATACCAATCCGGTCAGCCTGGTCAACAGCCTGCTGTTCTTCTACTGGCTGTTCGAGGTTATCTTGCGCCTGGTCTGGCAACGTAATGTTACCCTGAACGCCCAATACTACCTCACCCAAAATATTCCTCGACAGGCACTAACCCACTATATGCTGTTAAAGCGTTGGGCCAACCTCTTCCTGCTGCTGGCCCTGCTCATCTTCGGCCCGTTTGCCGTTCGTCAGGTAGCCCCCCTGTATGATGCCCAAACGGCCTGGATATGGCTGGGCTTTATCCTGCTCACCAGCTTCTGGTTGCACCACCTGGTCATAGCCCTGCAGCAGTATTCCCAGGGAAAAATGATTTTACCGCTACTCCTCGGGGCAACCTTGTTTGGGGTCATTTATCTTGATGCTCAGGGGTATTTTAAGCTTACCGCGATCTCGGAACAGGCAATGACGATAGTGATGGGTAATCCTGTGCTGATACTGCCACTGGCGGCCCTGGTAGCTGCAAGTTATTATCTTGATTTCGGGTTGGTGAAAGATAATTTGTCGCTCGATTCCCTGCCGCAAGATACAGCCGTAGCCAGTGCCGGCATCAGCCAATGGGTTGCCGGGCTAACCGGTTATGGCATCATAGGACACTTGCTATCCCTGGAATTACGCCTTATCTGGCGCAACAGGCGGGCCAGGACAGTGGCTTACATAAGTATCTTTTTGTCCCTCTACTTTTTGTTTTTTATTACGCGAACGAGCAATGTAGCAGGTGTGTTCCTATTATTTGCTACCGGGGCCTTTATGATAAACTACGGGCAACTATTATTTAGCTGGGAAAGCCGTTATTTCGATTTCCTGCTGACGCGCAATTTTTCCATGCAAACTTACCTCAAAGCCAAGCTGGCTTTACTGGTGGGAGCCAATACGGTTTTGTTGTTGTTTAATGGCCTTATACTGGTTATTATCAGGCCTTCACTCCTGCCCAATTTGG
>JALSJF010000091.1 GCA_026989505.1 Cyclobacteriaceae bacterium | reverse complement strand
CCTCGCTACCGTAAATATCAAGATGGTCGGCATCTACCGAGGTAATCACCTCAATATCGGGCGCTAATTGTAAAAACGAGCGATCGTATTCATCGGCCTCAATTACCGCTACCGCAGCCGAGGTTTCTGCCAGCAGCAAATTAGTGGCATAGTTTACGGTAATACCCCCGAGAAAAGCGGTAGTGTCAATACCGGCAGATTTAAGGATATGGGCTATCATGGAAGAAGTAGTGGTTTTGCCATGGGTACCGGCCACGGCCACGGTAAACATACCGGCACTGAGCAGGCCCAACACCTCGGCCCGTTTTTTTACCACATAGCCCTGATCAACAAAATAGGTGTACTGGCTATGGCGGGCCGGAATGGCCGGGGTATAGACTACCAGGGTGTTGTCTTTGGTAAAAGCCTGCGGGATATGGGTAATATCATCCTGGTAGTGCACTTCAATTCCCTCTTCAATTAACTGGGCGGTTAAGCCGGTAGCCGTTTTATCATATCCTTCCACGGTTTGGCCGTTGGCCTTAAACCAGCGGGCGAGGGCACTCATACCAATGCCCCCGATGCCGATAAAAAAGACGTTATGGTAGTCCAGGCTATTCACTTTATCAGGCTTATCACTTTATTGGCAATGTTTTTTGTGGCCTCCGGCAAGGCCATAGCTTTAATATTTTTCGCCAGGGTGGCAAGGCGGTCAGAGTTAGCCAGCAAGGCCAGGGCGTTATCTACCAGTTTCTGTACGGCTTCGTTATCGGGCACGATTTCTGCCGCTCCCCTGTTTACCAGGGCCATAGCATTCTTCGTCTGGTGGTCTTCGGCCACATTGGGCGAAGGCACAAAGATTACCGGTTTGCCCACCACACAGAGTTCGGAAATGGTGAGGGCCCCCGCCCGTGAGATAACCAAGTCGGCCCCGGCATAGGCGTATTCCATGCGGGCAATAAACTCTACCGGCTTAATAGGGCCGGGGTTTTCGCCCAGGCGCCCGGTCATTTCGGCATAATACAGGCTGCCTGTTTGCCAAAGCACGTTAACCCCTGCGGCTTGCAGCTTATCGATATGGCGGATAATACTTTCATTGATTGTCCTGGCCCCCAGGCTGCCGCCCAGCACGAGGATAGTTTTCAGGGAAGCATTGAGGCCGAATTCACGCAGGGCTTCCGCCTTGGTTACCCGCGCCTGTAAAATGTTTTCGCGTACCGGGTTGCCGGTGATCACAATTTTGTCGGCAGCAAAATAGCGCTCCATATTTTCATAGGCCACACAAATTACCGATGCCCTTTTGGCCACCGTTTTATTGGCCAGGCCGGCATAGGAGTTTTGCTCCTGTAACAAGATGGGCACCCGGCCACGGGCCGCCATGGTAACCGGGCTGCTGGCATAGCCGCCAAAGCCCACTACCACATCCGGTTTAAAGTTTTTAATCAGGCGCAATGACGCCAAATAGCTGGAGATAACTTTCAAGGGGAATAGAAGGTTCTCCAGCGTTAGGCGTCTTTGCAATCCTGAAATATTTAACCCTATGATCGCATAACCGGCTTCCGGAACTTTCTTCATTTCCATCTTCCCCTTAGCCCCTACAAACAGGATTTCCGTATCCGGGTAGGCCTGTTTGATGTAATTAGCTACGGCCAGTGCCGGAAAGATATGCCCCCCGGTGCCGCCACCACTAAATATTATGCGATATGGTCGATCTGTGTTAATTTTTTTATTGCTTAAGCTGCTTTCATTACATTTTTAACTTCCCCGCTGATGGTATTCCATTCGCTATCCACCTCGCCCCGGCTCACGCTGATAATTATCCCCAGCGATACCCCGGTAAACAACAACGAGGTACCCCCCATGCTCAGAAATGGCAGGGGCAGCCCGGTAATCGGCCCCAGGCCTACTACTACGGCCATATTTACCATGGCCTGCAGTACCAAAGCAAACGACAGCCCGGCCGAGAGCAGGCCGCCAAAAGCGCGGTCGCTGTTGGCTACGGTCTTCATGCCCCGGTAGAGCAAAGCCAGGTACAACAGCAGGATTACCACCCCGCCCAGCATGCCGTACTCTTCGATGATGATGGCATAGACGAAATCGGAGTAAGGGTGCGGCAGGAAGTTGCGCTGATCGCTTTTGCCCGGCCCCTTGCCCAGGATGCCGCCCGCGGCAATGGCAATACGGGCCTGCTCAGCCTGGAAGGGCAGTTCGGTTGCATTGATAAAAGAGGCTATCCTGCTTTTGGCCGTTTCCCCACGCTGGCCAACCGCCATGGCAATAGCCCCGGCCACCACCCCTACTACCACCAGCATGGCGAGGTATTTTAGCGGCACGCGGCCAATAAACATCAACAACATGGCCGTAGCAAACAACAATACGGCCGAAGACAAGTCCGCCATGGCAATCAGGCCACAGATAACCCCGCTCCATAGTACCATAGGAATGACCACCTCTTTAAAATCATCAATATTTTGTTGCCTTTTCGATAACATAGCGGCCATGGCGGCAATCAGCGATAGCTTGGCCAGATCGGAAGGCTGGAACACCTGGTTGATAATGGGAATGGTTATCCAGCGAGAGGCGTCATTCAGGTTTATCCCGGCCTTCCAGGCATAAATCAGCAAGGGGATTGATAACCATAAGCCCAGCTTAGAGAGCCTGGAATAATAACGGTAATCTATTTTATGCGCCACCCACATCGCCACCAGGCTCAGGCCGATGAGGGCCATGTGCTTAAACAAATAGTGCTCAATGCTTTCCATATTGCGGTAGGCCAGGGCCCCGGTGGCGCTGTACACTACAAATACGCTCATGATGGCGAGACCAAAAACGATAGCCCAGATCACCTGGTCACCTTTGATATTGGCATCGGCCCATTGTTTTATCCTGGCAGTCATGCTACTTTCTTTTTAAGGTTCAACACCGCTTCTTTAAACATGTCACCCCGTTGGGCATAATTCTCAAACAAATCGAAACTGGCACAGGCAGGCGACAACACCACCACATCGGCCGCGCTTGCATAGTTATAGGCCATTGCTGCCGCCTCCCCGGCATGTTGGGTTTCAGCAATTTCCGGCACCGTATCCTTAAAGGTGTCGATCAGCTTGGCGTTATCAAGGCCAAGACAAACCATGGCCTTAACCTTTTCGGCCACCAGCCCTTTGATTAAAGTATAATCGTTGCCCTTATCCTGCCCACCGGCTATCCAGACTATCGGCTGGTCAAAACTGCCCAGGGCATAATACACCGCCTCAACATTGGTAGCCTTAGAGTCATTATAAAACGCTACACCCTTGATTTCGGTGATATACTCCAGCCGGTGCGGGTGATTGGCAAAAGATGACAAAGCCTTAATGATAACCTCAGTCCCGATACCATAAGTCAATGCCACCGTAATGGCTGCCAGCATATTCAATTGGTTGTGTGCCCCCGGCAAGGGTAAATATTTTTTGTTGATGACCGTTTTTTCGCCTGCCTGGTCAAATACCAGGTCGCCATCTACCCTTCGGATGGCCGTAGCCTTAGTCAGCGAAAGTTCTCGTACCACCGGGTGGCCCGGTAAACTGTTTCTGCGTCTGGCCAGTTCGGCATCCTCCAGGTTATACACCAGCAGGTCTTCGGCCGTCATATTTTTGCAGATGCGTAGTTTCGACCGGGCATATTTTTCAAAATCGTTATCATAACGGTCGAGATGGTCCGGGGTGATATTCAGCAGCACGGCTATACGCGGGCGGAAACGGACAATGCCGTCAAGCTGGAAACTGCTGAGTTCAACCACCAACACATCGGCCACATCAGCCAGCACGTGGCGGGCAAGGCTGCTGCCCACATTGCCGGCCAGGGCAGCCCGGTAACCGGCCGTGGTAAGCAAATGATGAATAAGCAAGGTGGTCGTGGTTTTACCGTTGCTGCCGGTAATACCAATTACCGGTTTGTTGGTATGGCGGAAAGCAAATTCTATTTCGCTGATAATTTCAAGGCCCGCTGCCGCCACTTTCCTGATTATTGCAGCCGTATCGCTGATGCCCGGGCTTTTTACCACCAAAGCGGCCGTCAGTATTTTTTCTTCGCTGTGGCCACCCTCTTCAAAAGGAATACTGTTGGTCAGCAATTCCTGTTTACAGGCAGCTTTAATCCTGCCGGAATCAGACACAAACACGGTATAGCCCCTGGCCTGTGCCAGCAAAGCAGCGCCTACACCGCTTTCCCCTGCTCCCAATATGGCTATATTTTTATCTGACATGCTTTATCTGATTTTTAAAGTAGCTAAGGTTAAAATGGCCAACAGGATGCCGACAATCCAAAACCGGGTAACTATTTTGGGCTCAGCAATCCCTTGCTTCTGGTAATGGTGGTGCAGGGGCGACATCAGGAAAATCCTGCGCCCTTCCCCGTATTTCTTCTTGGTATATTTAAAGTAGCCCACCTGCAGGATGACCGATAAATTTTCAATCAGGAAAATGCCACATAAAAGGGGGATAAGCAGCTCTTTGCGGATAACCAGGGCCAATACAGCGATAATCCCCCCGAGTGACAAACTGCCGGTATCGCCCATAAACACCTGGGCCGGGTACGAGTTAAACCACAGGAAACCAACCGTGGCCCCCACCAGGGCCGTGCTGAACACCAGCAATTCCCCCGAGTTGGGGATGTACATGATATTCAGGTAATTAGTAAAGTCAACCCGGCCGGAAACATAGGCCAGCACCCCGAGGGTGAGGGCAATAATGGCTGTGGTGCCGGCTGCCAGGCCATCAATGCCATCGGTAATATTGGCCCCGTTGGAAACGGCTGCAATAATAAAGATCACAATCAGCACGTAAATAACCCAGGTGTATTTATCATCAAAAGGGTTTAAAGCGGAATAGTCGGCTTCGTTGTCTTTAACAAAAGGGATCGTGGTTTTGGTTGATTTAACATCCTCAAATTGCGGATGGTCATCCACCAAAACCTGCTCCGTATCTCCTTCGCGATCAAATTCGCGCACTACCACGTTGTCGTTGAAATAGAGCGTCAATCCCACAATCAGGCCCAAACCTACCTGACCAATTATTTTAAAACGGCCGCGCAGGCCTTCTTTATCGTTTTTAAATACTTTGATATAATCATCGGCAAAGCCAATCAGGCCCATCCACAGGGTAGAAACCAGCAGCAGGATAATATAGACATTATCTAACCGGGCAAAGAAGATGGTGGGCAGGATAATGCCCAGGATGATGATTAAGCCGCCCATGGTGGGGGTACCGGCTTTTTCCTGCTGGCCTTCCAGGCCCAGGTCGCGGATGCGCTCGCCCACCTGCTTGTGGCGCAAATAGGCAATCAGCCCGCTGCCGAAAGCAATGGTAATCAGTAAAGACAACACGGCCGCCATACCCGCCCGGAAGGAGATATAACGGAATAACCCTGCCCCTATCAGGTCGTATTTTTCATGCAGATAATCGAACAGGTGATATAACATGTCAGTTGCGGGTCAGGGTTAACATACGTGCCAATACTTCCCGGTCATCAAAGGGGTGGCGCTGGCCTTTGATTTCCTGGTAATTTTCGTGGCCCTTGCCGGCCACCAGGATAATATCGCTGTTGCCGGCCATCAGGCAGGCGGTTTTAATGGCTTCTTCGCGGTTGGTAATGCGCAAGGCCTTGCGCTTATCAGCCGGGCTGACACCCGCCATCATTTCATCGATTATTTTCTCCGGGTCTTCGCTGCGCGGATTATCGGAGGTAAGAATAACTTTCTGGCTGTAACGGCAGGCGATGGCCGCCATTAAGGGGCGTTTTTCCTTATCACGGTCGCCACCACAGCCAACTACGGTAATCAACTGCTCGTTGCCACTGCGAAATTCTTTAATGGTTTCGAGCACATTGGCCAGGGCATCGGGGGTGTGGGCGTAGTCCACCAGGGCAGTCAGCCCCAGGTTGTTGGCCACCCGCTCCAGCCGGCCGGGGGCGGGGGGTAGATTCGACATCAGCGTCAGGGCTTCGGCTGCTTCCATACCTAACAAACGCGCTGTGCCGTACACCGCCAGCAGGTTATAGGCGTTAAAACCACCAAAAATCTTAAACCACACCTGCAGGCCGTCAATCTCCAGTTCCAGGCCGTCCAGGGTATTGGCCAGTATCCGGGCCCTGAATTCGGCCGATGATTTAAGGGCATAAAAATGTTGGCTGGCCCGGGTATTCTGCACCATAACCTTGCCCCGCTTGTCGTCATTGTTGATTAAGGCAAAGGCGCCTTTCGGCAAACTGTCAAATAAGCTCTTTTTGGCCTTTATGTATCCGGCAAAAGTCTGGTGGTAGTCCAGGTGGTCGTGCGAAAGGTTGGTAAACACCGCCCCGGCAAACGTTAATCCTGCCGTGCGTTGTTGTGCCAGGGCATGTGAGCTCACCTCCATGAAACAATATTCACAACCGGCCGCTACCATTTCGGCCAGCATTTTATTGAGTTGCAGGGCATCAGGCGTAGTATGGGTAGCTGCATATTCCTTCTGGCCAATCTTATTTTTGATGGTGGACAATAAACCGGTATAATAACCGGCTGCCTGATAAAGATGGTAAAGCAGGGTAGCCACGGTGGTTTTACCGTTGGTGCCGGTAATGCCCACCAGCTTTAACTTTGCTGCGGGGTTATCATAAAAATTAGCGGCCATAATGCCCAGCGCCCCGGCACTGTCGGTCACCTCTATGTAGGTTACTTCGCTAGCCATCCTGGCCGGTAAGGCCGTGCACACGATGGCCGTGGCCCCGGCCGCAATGGCCGTGTCAATAAACTGGTGGCCGTCTGCCTGCGTACCTTTAACCGCCACAAACACATCGCCCTGGGCTACCTCGCGGGAATCGAACGCCAGTTTATTGACGGCAATATCGGTATTGCCGGCCACGGCCTGCAACGGAACCCCATACAATATGTTATTCAGTTGCTTTGTCATCCCAGTTCAATGGTTATTTTATCGCCTTTCACTACTTTCCGGCCCGGCATTACCGACTGTTTTTTTACCCGGCCTATGCTGCCTTTCATCTTTACCCGGTAACCGCAGGTTTCCAGCACGTAAATAGCATCCCGCAGTGTCATGCCGGTTACATCGGGGGTTATGCCGGGCTGCACCTGGTTTTTCCGCCAGAGTACCGAATTGTCCTCCACTTTGGTTTTCACCCATTCCTCGTTAGCCAGGGTATGGTTTGAAATACCCAACTGGTTGCAGATAAACTGCAAGTCCTCCCGGTAACCCGACCTGATTACCGGAAACACGCCATATTCGGGCTCAAAATCATCCTCCAGGGCCAGGTGCATGGCAATATCTTTGGCATAAATCTTATCGGCTATCTCTTTAAAAACCGGGGCTGCTACCGAACTGCCGTACTGCCGGAAACCCTTGGGGTTTTCGATAACGACAATACAACTGTACTCGGGGTTAGCGGCAGGGAAGTAGCCGACAAACGAAGTCATATAGGCCTTCTGATAACGGCCGTTTTTTAGCGTAACAGCCGTGCCGGTTTTGCCGGCTATCTTATACTGGGCATTGTTGATGTTACGGGCCGTGCCGGTTTCCACTACGCCCTCAAGCAGCAACTGCAACTTGCTAAGGGTAGCCGGGGAGCAAATGGCTTTATTCATCACCACCGGCCCGAATTCCCTGATAACCTTATCGGCCTTGCGTATGCTGTTGACGATATAAGGCTTTACCATCACCCCATTATTGGCGATGGCATTATATAAAGTAAGTGTATGCATAGGGGTTAACTCCAGGCCATAGCCATGGGCCATCCACGGCAGGGTAATGCCGCTCCACTCTGCCGGTTTTTTCACCTTCGGGTGCCCCTCGCCAACAATCTGGAACCCCAGTGGTTTGGTCAGGCCGGCTTTTTCAATATAGTCATAGAAAAGCTGGGGTTTTAAGCCAAAGTACCGGTCGGCCAGCCTGGCCATGGCAATATTTGACGATACCTCAAAGGCCTCTTCGATGGTAATCTTACCGTAACCGCCTTGTTCGTGGTCTTTAATGGTGCTGTTGTAGAAAGTATAGGTACCATCACCGGTATCAATGCTGTCTGACAGGTGAATATTAGTCTCTTCAAGCAAAGCCAGCATGGTCATCAGTTTAAAGGTAGAACCGGGCTCACGCAGGCCATGGCTACCCACCGCATAATTGTATTTTTCCCCGTATTTGCCGTTTTTGAGTTTCCCCAGGTTCGACATGGCCTTAATCTTGCCCGTCTTCACTTCCATCACCACCACCGTACCATAATCGGCATTGTGGTTTTCCAGAGCTTTGAGTAAAGCCGATTCGGTAACGTCCTGCAGGTTGATATCAAGGGTGGTTTCCAGGTCATAGCCATCTACCGGACGTACTTCCGAAGCATCGGGTACCGGTTTCCAATTGCCCCCCATGGTCTTCTGAAACAGGGCTTTGCCGGGTTTACCGGCCAGGGTTTCGTTAAAAGAGTACTCGAGCCCGGCCCCATTATGGTTCTCATTGACAAAACCGATGGTACGCTGGGCCAGGTAATTAAACGGCCGGAAGCGCTTGTCAACTTTTTCGAACAACACCCCTGCCTGCATGCGGCCATGCCGTAACAGGGGCCACCGCGCAATCATTTTTTTCTCCTGATAATTAATCAGCTTGCGGTTGAGCAGAATATACCTGCGGCCCGACTCTCGGGCATCAATTATTTTGCGTTTATAGCGGGTAGGCGAGGCATCGCCAAAAAAGTTGGCCAGCCGGTAAGCCAGGGAGTCGAGTTCTTCCTGCAACAACTGGGCACTGGGACGTGACGGATCAAGCGCCAGCCGGTAAAAGGGGATGGAAGTAGCCAGCAGGCTGCCATTATCCGACAAAATATTGCCCCGGGTGGCCTCTACTTCGCGGTATTGCAGGCCAATACGGGCTGCCAGGGCATTCCATTTCTCTCCTTCAACAAACTGAATAACCCCTATCCGGTACACTATGGCCAGGGCAAACAGTACCACCAGGATGAAGGATACCCGTACACGGAATAATATGGAGTGTTTAATGTTCAATTTCTTCGACAACAATTTTTTCCGGTGGCACATCGCTTTCCTGCAACCCCATGGCTGCTACCCGCCTGGCTACTTCCGACTGCAACCGCAGGTACATATAATCCGATTTCAATGTAGTGTAATCGGCCCGCAGGTTTTCTACCTCTATCTCCAGCTTATTGATTTCCCGCGATGTTTTCTCGGCATGGTGGTTATAGCCGATGTAAACAATAATCAGGAAAGTAACGAAAGCTATGTTGGGCAAATACTTAATGGGCAGGCCGTTCTCAAAGAAATTACCAAGGTTCAAGGTCCGCTCCAGTTTCGCGAAGAGGCTTTCTTTTCTTTGTGGTTTTATTCTGAAGGTATTGGTGGCCATGGTTATTTTTCTTTTTCAGCTACACGTAATTTGGCACTACGGGCCCTGTTGTTGCGGGCCAGTTCCTCCTGCGCAGCCGTAACCGGCTTGCGGGTAACCGGGGTAAGCGGCCGGAGCAGGTTACCGTAAAAGTCCTTTTCCTGCTTGCCGTCAAAGTTGCCGGTATTCATATAATACTTTACCAGCCTGTCCTCGAGCGAATGGTAGCTCATCACCACCAGCCGGCCACCGGGGGCCAGGGTAGTGGCCGTTTGGGCCAGCATCTCGCGCAAGGCGGCCAGTTCATCGTTAACTTCAATGCGTAAGGCCTGATAGACACGGGCCAGGTATTGGTTCTCCTTGCCCCGCCTGGCCAACGGCAGCACAAGGGATTTTAACTGCGCTGAAGTAGTTAACGGCCCGGTATTGCGGGCGGCTACTATGGCACCGGCCAGGGTACGGGCATTCCTTATTTCGGCATAATTGCTGAACATGACCATCAACTCCTCCTGACTGAAGTTATTCAGTATGTCGGCCGCGGTAATTTTGCTTTTTTTGTCCATCCGCATATCCAACCGGGCCTCAAAGCGAGTAGAGAAGCCTCTTTCCGGGGCGTCTATCTGGTAAGAAGAAACCCCCAGGTCGGCTAAAATGCCGTCCACTGCGGTTACCTGGTACATGCGCAGGTATTTACTGAAATAGCGGAAATTGGCCGGGATAAAAGTCAGGCGCTCATCCTGCAGCGCTACGGCATTGGCCCGGGCATCGGGGTCCTGGTCAAAGGCATAAAGTTTGCCGGTAGTAAGTTGTGCCAGAATGGCCGCACTGTGCCCACCTCCGCCAAAAGTAAGGTCAACATAAACCCCTTCGGGCTTAATCGCCAGGCTTGTGATACATTCCCGGAGCATTACCGGTTGATGATAATCCATAGCTATTGGCTTAATCATGGTCAGTCAGATGTTTCTCGGCTAACGCTGACAGTTCCTGAGGGTCGGTAATCAGGAACTTCTCATACGCCTCAGGGCTCCATATCTCCATCCGGTTCCCCATACCAACCACCACCACTTCTTTATTGAGCCCGGCATACTGCAACATCGGCTTTGGTATCAGCAACCTGCCGGCCGTGTCAAGCTCAACGGTAGTACTGCCGCGGAAGAAGTTTCGCTGTAACTTGCGGTATTCAGCGTTAAACTCATTTAACCCGGCAATTTTTGCATATACTCGTTTGTATTCGGTTAAGGGGTATAATTCCAGACATGGCTCGAACCCTTCACGCATGAATAACTCCCCTGATGACGCATCAGGCAGGTTAGCCTTCATCCGGGCAGGTAATACTATCCTGCCCTTGGCATCTAACTTGGCGGTATATTCACTGGTAAAAAAAGCCACAATTTCCCCTTAAAAGCTTTGTTAATCAACAAACTTAGAAAAATAAATGACAAAATCAACCATTTTGCCCCACTTTCTCCCACTTTTTTGCACATTTTTTCAAAAAAGGCATAAAACGGCCCTGTATTAACGCAAATAGGGCGCTAAACATGGCTAAACTGTTCCCTTTCAGGGTGTCAGAAAGTGGGAGGGTTTCTTACTTTTCGCGGGAAATGGTAAACGAAACCATGCTTGCCAGCGAGGTTTTGTAGGCCGAATCGGGAAATCCGGCCAATATTTGCTGGGCCTCACCGGCAAACTTGTGCATTATTTCAACGGCATACTCCAGACCGCCCGAATGCTTTACAAAGTCAATCACCTCATCAACGCGGGCTGAGATATGGCTCTTGTTTTTAACTATATTGATGATCTTCCTCCGCTCACTCCAGGAAGCGTTTTGCAAGGCATAGATCAACGGCAGGGTAAGTTTTTTTTCTTTGATATCTATGCCCAGCGGCTTGCCTATTTCGCGGGCACCGTAATCAAATAAGTCATCTTTTATCTGAAAGGCCATGCCTACTTTTTCGCCAAACAGGCGCATTCGCTCAACGGTAGCCTTATCGGCATTTACCGAGCTGGCCCCGGTAGCACAGCAGGAAGCAATGAGCGAAGCCGTTTTTTGCCGGACAATATCGTAATACACGTCTTCGGTGATATCGAGGCGCCTGGCCTTTTCCATCTGCAACAGCTCCCCTTCGGCCATTTCCTTTACGGCCGTAGAAACTATTTCCAGCATAGTATAATCGCCATGCTCTACCGACAGCAGCAGGCCGCGCGACAACAGGTAATCGCCCACCAGCACAGCTATCTTGTTTTTCCATAAGGCGTTGATGGAAAAGAACCCCCTGCGGTAGCTGGCATCATCCACCACATCATCATGTACCAGGGTGGCTGTATGCAGCAGTTCAATCAAGGCCGCTCCGCGGTGCGTTGATTCCTGGATTTTACCCACCGTGCCGGCCGACAGGAAGACAAACATCGGCCGCATTTGCTTGCCCTTGCGCTTCACAATATAGCTCATGATCTTGTCAAGCAAGAGCACGTTGCTTTTCATTGACGAGCGGAATTTCTTCTCAAACGCATCAATTTCGTGGGCAATGGGCGCCTTTATTTCGGCTATTTTTTCTTTCATTCAGGTAAAATGGACTACAAACATAGTATCTATTTAAGCCAAAGCAAAGGTGATTGGCCGGCTGGGCGTTATTTGTAAAAACATCCATTCCGGAGAAGAATTAGTATGACACATTTCCTCCTGATTTTCTTGAAGAACCAAAGGTTTCGGCACAATTTACGCTGTTGACTTTGGCTAAAGCATAATTGTATTATCTTTATCGGCATATACTTCATTTTATACTAACTCATCTGATCATGAAAAAGCTATTGCTCACTTTGTTAAGCGTACAACTCGCATGGGCAGGCTACGCCCAGGAAGGTATTTATACAACCACGGGGGGGGAAATGATTTTTCAAATGAGCGAGGTAAATGAGGGAGGGCCGATAAGCACCAATACCCGGTGGACCATTTTCCTGCACCTCGGTACCTATGTGCACAAAGATTTCAACAATACTATTGGCCTGTTTTCGGGGCTTTCCTTACGCAATGTAGGCTTTATTACAAATGAAGATACGGAGAAAAAAATCAGCAGGACATATAACCTTGGCCTTCCGCTGGCTATCAAAGTAGGTGTATTTGATAAACATCTGTTTTTATTTGGTGGCGCTGAATATGAATGGCTTTTTCATTATAAAGAAAAGTACTGGCCCAACAGTAACGGCAAAAGGGATGGCGAAAAGGTAAAATATACCGAGTGGTTCAGCAACCGGGTTAACCGCTTTATCCCTTCGGTATTTTTTGGCGTAGAAACCCCCTGGGGTATGAACATCCGGTTTAAATATTACCTGCAAAACTATATGAACCAGAACTACATTGATGCCAATGGCGACTTGATTTACAGCGACCTTGAAGTTAACCTGTACTACATCTCCATTGGCTGGAATATGGACACCAAAGATTTTAAAAAGAAATTTAAAGACTGGTAATAAACAACATTCAAGGGGGGATTTATAAAAAATTGATCGTTAGAAAAAAGGCGATACCTCCCCCGTAGCCTACACATATTCCTTCTATGCCAATAGGACCGGATAACATATTCTGCCGGTGATATTTTGCCGTACCGTTAAGTTTTATTATCTTCCCACGTTAGGTCTATGAAAACGTATGCGTTCATCACCGGCAGCATCCTCCTCGTGCTGGCTACCTGTGCACCCGGCACACGGGCGCAAAATTTTACCGCCACCGGTGGGCGTGCCCTGGGCCTGGCCGGCAGCAGCATATTGCTTACCGATGCTTACGGCCTGTTCAATAACCCCGGGGCCACCAAAGTGCAGTCCCTCAGTTTTATTGGCGCTTACCACACCCAATACCTTAATCTTGGCCTGAACGATGCCCGCCTGGGGATAGTCATGCCCATCGGGCAATTCACCACCGGCCTGGGGGTAATGTACTATGGCGATAAACTGTTCAATCAAATGCAGATAAGCGGTTTACTTGTTGATGAAATTGGTTTTTCCAGGATTTCACTGCGGGGCAACTATCATCAATATTATGTGCAGGGGTATGGCTATCGTTCGGCCCTCACCCTGGATATAGGCGGGGTATTTACCCTTTCCCGGCAGCTCTCATTGGCCATGGTTTTTCAGAATCTTACCCGTTCCGGGCTATGGGGCGAAGCCTCCTCTCCGCTAAACTCGCTGATGCAAATTGGCCTCTCCTACCAGCCGGCAGCGCAATTTCGTCTGGATATGCAACTGGAGAAAACCATTGCCGACCCGGTGGGCTTCCGGCTGGGAATGGAGTACCAAATCAATGAGGCCCTCAGCGCCCGCACCGGTTTTAGCCCTACCGCATCCCTGGCCGCCCTGGGGCTGGGGATAAGCTGGAAAAACTTCACCCTCGACCTGGCCGGCAACTATCAGCAACAGTTAGGTTATTCGGGCGTTGTGGCAATTTTAATTCATAAACAGGTTAGATGAAAAGCCGGCTCCTTACCCTGGTTGTGGTCAGCCTGGCCAGCCATCTGCCGGCCCAGGAGCGTGGTACAGACATAGAAGCGCACATTACCCGCCTTATCCAACAAGGCGATGAAGCTGAAAACCAGGGCTACTATGATCTTCTGCTCTACTATTTTGATAACCCCATTGACCTGAACAAAACAACCGGCCAGGAATTAGCCCAGTTAGGCCTGCTGACCCGGCAACAAATAGCCGCCATCCTGGCCCACATAGAGGCTACCGGCAAGTTTATGAGTATCTATGAGCTACAGGCCCTGCCGGCCTTTACCCTTGCCGACATCAAAGCCATCAGGCCTTTTATCACCGTTAGCGCTGATGTGTCGTTAGGTAAAACCCTGAAAGGGCTCTTTAAAGGCAAAACAAATTATGCCACCCTGGGCTACTCCCGGCTTACCCAAACGGCCCTTGGTTACCGCAACGGTGCCTACCTCGGCTCACCCGACCGCATGCAATTACGTTTCAGGCTGCGCAACCCGGGCCATGCCAGCCTTGGCTTCAGCGCCCAGAAAGACCCCGGGGAACCATGGCTCAGCAACGCCAGAATCCCACGGCCGGATTATCTCTCGGCCCATGCTTACCTGGAAAACCAGGGGCGGGTGAAACAACTGGTAGTGGGTGACTACCGGTTGCAGTTTGGCCAGGGGCTTGTCCTGGGGGCCGGGTTTATGGTGGGCAAAAATATAGAGACCGTAGCCACCATAAAGCAAGCCACCCTGGGTATCCTGCCCTACACTTCCATTACCGAAAACCGGTTTTTCCGGGGCGGGGGCCTGGCCATAACCTTAACCAAAGGGTTAACGGTAACCATGTTTTATTCCAACCAGAAGCTGGATGCCACCCCGGCCGACAGCGCAGCCACCGTTGTTTCCGCCATCCGCACCTCGGGCCTGCACCGCACCGCGGCCGAGGTTCAGGCCAAAGACCAGCTTCACGAACAGGTTTGGGGTACAGCTATCACCCTTGATTTAGCCAGATTTTCCACCGGCATGGTTATCGTTAACAGCCGGTTTGATAAAACTATTGTGCCACCGGCCCGGGATTACAATAAATTTAAGTTTACCGGCAACAAGCTGGTAAACTACAGTTGGTTCGGACAGTACCAGGCCGGCAGCTTTCTGGTATTTGGCGAGGTAGCCCAAACCGGCAAGGCCGGTATGGGCATCAACATGGGCCTTATCGGCAGCATTAGCAAATTTGTCAGCCTGAGTATGCTTTACCGTAAATTCGACCCCGATTTTCAATCGTTATACGGCCTGCCATTTGCCGAACGGGGCACTATCGGTAACGAAAACGGCCTTTATTGGGGTATTCAGCTTTATCCACTCCGGAAACTGGCAATTGCCGCCTATTACGATATGTACCGTTTCCCCTGGCTTACCGCTACCACAGCCGCCCCGGCCTCCGGCCTGGATTACATGCTCCGGTTATCCTATACCATCAGCAAAGAGGCCAACGCATTTGTGCAACTGCGGCACGAAAGTGGCCGGCAACGCGAGAACCGTGGCCCTACGTTTATCAACCAACCGGTTACCCTGCTGAAGTCGGTAATCAACTTCGATTATAACCTGGAGCACCCCCTGACATTCCGCAGCCGTGCCCAATATAACCTGTTCGGGGGCGCGGAGGCCGGGTGGCTGCTCTACCAGGACATAAACTATAACCACCTGAAAATCGGGGTTACAGCCCGTATTCTGGTGTTTGACACCGACTCCTTCAATGCCCGCCAGTATGCCTACGAAAAAGACATGTTGTTTACCTATACCACCCGGATGTTTAACGGGCAGGGCGTGAGCTACTATCTGATCGTCAAATACAAGCCCCTCCGCCATCTGGCCCTGCGGTGTAAATGGTCCTATACCGAGTATGCCGGCCCTAGTGAAATAGGCTCCGGTAATGATCTGCTGGAAGGCAACCGCAGGACACAAATTACCGCCCAATTGCATTATGTGTTCTAGCCCCCAAAATCCATCATCATTTTTTGCCCACCGGATGGATGTTACCGGTTTTTACGACATCGGGGTTAGCCCGGCCCCTAGCCCGGTTTATTCACGACTTTCGTGAATAATGACGTAAATTAAATGATAAACAAATGTTTATCATTTAATTACATCAGGTCCTTAGACTCCGGTTCAGCGGAGGTTAACCCCGGCAGGCTATACGGCTTCACAGCATATTGCCTATTTTTGTTGCCATGAAAAATATAGCCGTTTGTTTGAGCCCGGAATTAATCCATTTATTCGACCTCCCGGGAAAAACCGTAGTGGTAGTCGATATCCTCAGGGCCACCTCCTGCATGACCACCGCCTTTGCCCATGGCATTGCCGCCATGAAGCCTGTAGCCTCGCTGGAAGAGTGCCGTGCCCTGAAAGAAGCAGGCTATGTAATTGCTGCCGAACGCAATGGCGAAAAAGTGGCCGGCTTTGACATTGGCAATTCTCCCTTCAGCTATATGGAACCGGCCCTGCAAGGCCGCAAAGTAGCCGTAACCACTACCAACGGTACGTTAACCATTGCCAAATCAATGGCAGCCCATGACGTGCTTATTGGTTCATTCCTTAACCTGTCAGCAGTAGCCCGAAGAGTTACCGCCCTGAACCAGGACCTGGTTATCCATTGTGCCGGCTGGAAAGGCAGTGTAAATGCTGAGGATACATTATTTGCCGGGGCGCTGATTGACCTGCTGTTAAACGATTTTACCCTTGGGGCTGATGATGCCACCCTGGCCCATGCCCTGTACCGGCAACATCAGGATGACCTGCCGGGCTACGTAAGCCAGTCTTCGCACGCACAGCGCCTGCAGGGATTTGGCATTATGAAAGATATAGAGTTCTGCCTTGCCACCGACACCTACGAGGTAGTGCCTTTTATGCAAGGTGACCAAATTGTAGCATCCGGGAACTGACCCTGACCGATTTTCCGGGGTAAGCCATAAAACATAAAAAAAGCCCACTGAGGAATCAGCAGGCTTTTATCGAAGCACAGAATGCTTATTTTTTTAAGCCGTTTCTTAATAAGAACTCATCATACGCCTCCCGGAAATACTCCACATCGGGGGACATCTTAATGGCATATTCATAGCTGGTGAGGGCATCCAGCAATAAGTTGTTTTCCTCATAAAATTCTGCCAGAATAAGGCTGTTGATAGAGTTCTGCCCGCCAAGGTTTTCTTTCAGTTCCTTCAGTTCCACCTCAAAGCTGGCCGAGCCATCGGCACCTACGCGGTCGATGGCGGCATCCTTGGACTTAATATCTTCTTTGCCTTTGACGCTTACATTAACAATTACCAGGTTCTCCACAATGGCCCCCGAGAGTTTCGGGTCCTGGAAGTTGATGGTATAATAAGGGTCGGTAGTTTCGGCCACCATGATGGTTTGCTCGAACAAATCCTTCAATTTAACCACATACGTATTTTCACCCTCTACCGGCTCCCAGCGGATCAGCACTTCCGGGTTATATACCGAAACCGAAGTTGGCATAAACAGGTCGATGGAGGCGTCATCGTCACCACGTTCAACCGCTCCCGTAACACTGGCATACTTACGCCTGTTGGCCTCACGCTCTTCAGGACTCATTTTACTGATCACATAATCGGCATACTTGGAAGCAATATTCTGTGAACTGGCGGTTATATCACTCGCCAGGTCAGAGATTTTATACTCCCCGGCCGTTTTCAATTCCTTGGTCTTGCCGCTGGCATGCACCAGGCCCATGTAACCATTTTCGGCCACTTTAAGCTGGTCGCCATCATTTAATTTTGCCCCAACCCTAACGGGTTGCCAATCGGCAGCACCGCTAACCTTCACCTGATTGGCCCCTTTGGAAACCATAATCCTGAAAGTATAGCCCTGACCATAGCCAACATACCCTACAAACATCAGAGCAGCTACAATAAACGAAATTTTGCGTTTCATAATAGTTTTGATTATTCTTTAATGTTATATACTATATTTTCCTATTTGGTAAACCATTTTTCTGCTATTTTTTCCCAGGCATTCACAATTACCCCAAAATACACTTCCAACGAATCCCCGGCAAACAGTACGGCAATAATGGTATATGTTAAATTTAATTTAAAGTTGAAATAATGAAAAACTAAAATAATAATAAATGTTAACAAAAGTGCTTCCAGCAACTGAATAAGTTTAGTTAGCCCGTCATACCATTTGGTAAGCTTGTGGTAAATCAAACTAAAAAGAACTACATTCAAAAAGCATACCACAACTGCTATCAATATCGCTTGCCATTCCGACATCTGGTCCAGGTACGATTCGCTCAAGATCATTGAAATAATATTGGCATGCACCACCACGCCAAACATATCGGGGTTGGCCCGGCCGGTGTACTTGGTATTGAGGGGGGTGAAATATTTGTCCTCAAACGAGCGGGTATCATCAAAATCAGCCCCGAGAAAACCCATCAGCACTATTTTCCCCTGCAGAAAATCAGGTGAAAACTGCATGGAATCCAGTATCTGGTACCAGTCAAGGGCAAAAAAACGGGTACCGAAGCGGGTACGCCCGTAGTCTACCACATTGCCGGAAAAGTTGATTAATTCTTCCTCAATATTGCGGGCCAGAAACTTTTCGGTCTTTTCGGGGTCATAATGTTTTGTCAGGGCCACGGCAAAAGCCAGCATGGTATCAATTTTATTGGTTTCGTGGTTAAAAAACCGTTCACGGGGCAAAAACGACCGGCAGGTTTTAAACTGATACTGCTGTGCCCCGGCTGTTTCGTTTACCAGGTTTACCGAGGCCGCCTCATGGTCTTGCTGAAACAACGGGTGGCTGTATTCCACATCGTGCCATAAGCCGGTAGAATCGGGGTTGAGCAACTTGGCATACATGATGACGTTGGGTGAATTGGCCAGGGCCCCGGCCAACATCAAATCCCCCAGGGTATCGGGCTTCAGCACCCCGAACCGGGCATCCAGGCCAATAACTTTCGGGTTAAAGTGGTTGATCATGTTGAGCTGTTCGGCAATCACCCTGCGCGGCTGTATGCCAATGTTTACCAGCACCACATTGGTGTCGGCCGGGGGGATATCGCGCCACTTTTCATTGGAGAATACCTGATCGGTAATTTCGTAATCGGCCAGGGCATCGCCAATGGGGTCGAGGAAGTCGAAGATGGCAAAGAACTTCTGTGCTGTGGCCATAAATCCGAAAATAAATGCCGTGGCAAGCACAGAGTGTATCCAAAATTTTCTTTTCTTTAACATAAATATTGGTTAGGTGCCACAAGTTAGTAAATAGATTTAACATCTGAAAGAATTCTGCCATGCCGGACAAAGATAATTTGTATAAACTCCTGTTAACCGGTGACCGGGTGGCCTTGGGCAAGGCCATAACCCTTATTGAAAGCCAAAACCCTGCTGACCGCCAGCAAGCCAATGAATTGCTCAACACCCTCCTGCCCTATACGGGCAAGGCCATCAGAATTGGCATTACCGGGGTGCCGGGGGTAGGCAAAAGCACGTTTATTGAAGCCCTGGGCACCCTTATAACCGCTGACGGTAAAAAAGTGGCGGTGCTGGCCATCGATCCCAGCAGCCCGCAGTCGAAAGGCAGTATTTTGGGCGATAAAACCCGTATGAACAAGCTTTCTACCAACCCTGCCGCCTTTATCCGCCCTTCGGCTACCAGCGGTAGCTTGGGCGGGGTAGCCGGTAAAACCATGGAAACCATACTCCTCTGCGAAGCGGCCGGCTACGAGGTGGTGATTATTGAAACCGTAGGGGTAGGCCAGTCGGAAATAGCCGTAAAAAACCTCACCGATGTGTTCCTGCTGCTCATGCTGGCCGGGGCCGGGGATGAATTGCAAGGCATAAAACGCGGCATCATGGAGATGGCCGATATCCTGGTAATTAACAAAGCTGATGGCGATAATATTGCCCAGGCTAACCTGGCACGCAAAGCGTATGCAAGCGCCCTGCACCTGCTTACCCCGCAAGACAGCGCCTGGTCGCCCCCGGTCTTAACCTGCTCGGCCCTCAACAGCCAGGGCATTGACACAGTATGGCAACAACTGCTGAAATTTTACACCCACCAACAAGCAACCGGCAGGCTGACAGAAAACCGTCAGCAACAAAAAAAGCATTGGCTTACCCAAACTCTCAGTAGTGAACTGTTACTGCGTATCAAAGAAAACCCGCAGATAAAAACCTTGCTGCCGGAACTGGAACAACAGGTAATCGACAATAAAATAACGCCCTTGCAGGCTGCCGATGCGGTGATGCGGGTGTTTTTTGACCAGGTAAAAAAGTAGGCGCAGGCTTCGTTTGCGGCAAATTACTTACTTTCGCACCAATTAGTAACCTTCCTAAAGCAAGAGAAATTTGGCAATTACCGGCACCGACATCAACCAGGCAGCGGCAGTACTCAAAGCAGGCGGACTGGTGGCCATCCCTACCGAAACAGTGTATGGGCTGGCGGCCAATGCCTTTGACGGGCAAGCGGTACTGAAAGTGTTTACCGCCAAAAACAGGCCGTCTTTCGACCCCCTGATAACCCATATTGCGCGCCCCGAAGCCCTGGCGCCCCTGGTTACCCATATCCCGGCTACGGCCCAGGCGCTGATCGACACCTTCTGGCCCGGGCCCCTCACCTTAGTGCTGCCCAGGTCGGCCAAAATCAGCGACCTGGTTTCCAGCGGCCTGGATACAGCCGCTTTTCGTATGCCCCGTCATCCCTTGCTGCAGGCGTTGCTCACCCGGCTGGATTTTCCCCTGGTAGCCCCCAGCGCCAACCCTTTTGGCTATGTCAGCCCCACCTCGGCAGCACATGTAAGCCACCAACTGGGCAACAAGATTGACTATATCCTGGATGGCGGCCCCAGCAAAATAGGGGTTGAATCAACCATTGTACGTTGTACCGGCCGCCAACCCGAGGTTTTACGCCTGGGCGGCCTGGCAGTAGAAGATATAGAGGCGGCCATCGGCAAAGTGGCCATCAACACCGCCAGTGGCTCCCGGCCCAGCGCCCCCGGCATGCTGCTCACCCACTATGCCCCGGCTAAAGAGCTGCTGTTAGGTAATATTGAGGAACTGCTCGGGGAAAACCCGCAGCGAAAAATTGGCATCCTCTCTTTCCGTAAAAAATACCCCGGTTACCCTAACTTTGTGCTGTCGGCACAAGGCAGCCTGACGGAAGCCGCCAGCAACCTGTTTGCCGGCCTGCGGTGGTTTGAGCAACAGGATGTGGAGCTTATTATTACGGAAAAAGTACCCGATACCGGCCTGGGAAGGGCCATCAATGACAGATTAAACAGAGCAAGCAGATAATAATTTTTTATGCAAACCATAGACAATATCAATTTCAAAGACAGAAAAGCCCTGGTCAGGGTAGATTTTAATGTACCCCTCAACGATCAGCAGGCGGTAACTGATTTTACCCGTATTGATGCAGCCGGGCCTACGATTAAAAAGATCCTCAGCGATGGTGGGGCAGCTATTCTGATGTCGCACCTCGGGCGGCCAAAAAACGGCCCCGAAGATAAGTTTTCCTTAAAACACCTGGTACCCGTTCTCTCCGAAAGGTTGGGTGTACCGGTAAAATTTGCTACCGATTGCCTCGGGGAAGCAACCGAACAACTGGCAGCCGGGTTGCAACCGGGGGAAATATTGCTGCTGGAAAACCTGCGTTTTCATGCCGAAGAAAAACAGGGGGATGAAGCCTTTGCCCGGCAACTGGCCAGATTGGGCGATGTTTATGTGAATGATGCTTTTGGTACCGCCCACAGGGCCCATGCCTCTACCGCTGTTATTGCTAAATTTTTTCAGGAGAAAGCGGCCGGCTATGTGATAGCTGCAGAGCTTAAAAATGCCGACAAGGTTTTATCTGATGTAAAAAGGCCCTATACGGCTATCATGGGAGGCGCTAAAATTTCCGACAAGATTTTGATTATTGAAAACCTGCTGGATAAAGTTGACACCCTGATAATTGGCGGGGGCATGGCCTATACTTTCTTTAAGGCCCTGGGCGGCCAGGTAGGCGCTTCGCTGGTTGAGGAAGACAAACTTGCGCTGGCTAAGGAACTCATTCAAAAAGCCAAAGAAAAAAATATCAGCCTCGAACTGCCTATTGACTCGGTAATTGCCGACAAATTTGCCCCCGATGCCGCTACCATGGTGTCGGATAATATCAGTATCCCCGATGGCTGGATGGGGCTGGATATCGGCCCCGATGCCCAGGAAGTATTCCGCAGGATAATCAGCCGTTCGGCTACCGTACTGTGGAACGGCCCGATGGGGGTATTTGAAATGGAACCCTTTGCAAACGGCACCAAGGCCGTGGCCAAAGCCGTACGTGATGCCACTGCTTTTGGCGGTTTTACCCTGATTGGCGGAGGTGATTCTGCCGCGGCCATCAATAAATTTGGTTATGGCGATAAGGTTTCCTATGTATCTACCGGTGGGGGCGCCCTGCTGGAGTACATGGAAGGCAAGGTGCTGCCGGGCATTGCTGCTTTGGAAGATTAAACAAGCTGACCGATGAAGTTCCTGTTTATTGTGGGTGGTTTACTGGTGGGGGTATTTGCCCTGTCTGCCACCAACGACAAAGAAAGAACCCTTATTTACCGGGAACAGGCGTACCGCACCACATTTGCCGTACCGGCCAGCTTTATCGGTACCTATAAAGGGCGTAAGTCGGGCTACCTGCAACTCCATGCCGATGGTACCGGCACCTATAAATACGATATTTTTGGCTATGCCCCGGCCAGTTGTGAACGCCAACCGGTTGCCTTTATCTGGGGTTTTATCCTTGATAAAGAAGGAAAAATAACCCGCAAAACAAGGGACTACGGGTACTCCTACCCGGTGTTATTGCAAAGCACCGGGCGTACTGGTTTTCAGGGCTGCCGCACCAAGGTGATGCAGGATTTTATCCTGGACAAAGGCACCACCCTGCATGTTTCCTCTTCGGATGACTGGCAGAAACTAAAATGACAACGATCGACCACTAGGTTATCCGGAGGGGTAACATAGTGGTCACAAAGCCTCTTTTGCAATAGGAATTTTACGAATAACCCCGTGACCTAACTTCTATGCAAGCGTATATATTTATCTCACTTCTAATTATTTTATCCTTCAATTCACTGAGCGTGTATGTTGTTGCGGATACCAATAATCAGGTGTAGCCCTCCTTAACTACAGTTCCCGGCAAAGAATCACGTTAGAAATTATTCATGAATTTCACAAATTCGGGTTAACTTTAACAAGCCAACCTTAAATCATTCGGTTATGAAAAGAATAGTGCTATCCGTCCTTGTTTTGTTTGTTATCCACCTGACTTCCCTGGCCCAAACCGGGTATCTCCTCAAACCCGACCGGGTATTTGATGGCCACACCGTGCACGAAGGGTGGGTTGTTATCACCCACGATAACAAAATTACCTATGCCGGCCCGGAGAGGGGCGTGCCGTCCACAGGGGATGAAACCACAGAAGTAGTTTTGCCGGGAACTACGCTGTTACCCGGCCTGATAGAAGGCCACGGGCATATCCTGCTGCACCCGTATAACGAAACCTCCTGGAATGACCAGGTGCTGAAAGAACCGGAAGCTTACCGGGTGGCGATGGCCACCGTGCATGCCCGCAAAACCCTGGCAGCCGGCTTTACCACCTTCCGCGACCTGGGCACCGAAGGGGCCGGCTATGCCGACTATGGGCTGAAAAAGGCCATAGCCGAAGGTGTTATCCCCGGGCCGCGCCTGATCATCGCCAGCCGCGCCATCGTGGCCACCGGCAGCTATGGCCCCAGGGGCTTTTCGCCCGATTTCGACCTGCCCCTACTGGGGGCAGAGC
>JALSJF010000090.1 GCA_026989505.1 Cyclobacteriaceae bacterium | reverse complement strand
CTTAATAATACCCTTCAGGATGTGCTGGTACGCAAAGCCCGGATGGAAGGCAAAGAGGCCTGCTGGGTGCCGGGCACCGACCATGCTTCTATTGCCACGGAGGCCAAGGTGGTGGCCATGCTCAAAGAGCGGGGCATTGCCAAAAAAGACCTTACCCGCGAAGAGTTTTTGCAGTATGCCTGGGAGTGGAAAGAGAAATACGGGGGCATTATCCTCGAACAACTGAAGAAGCTGGGCGCCTCCTGCGACTGGGAGCGTACCCGCTTTACGATGGACCCCGACATGTCGGCAGCCGTTACCAGGGTGTTTGTTGATCTGTATAATAAAGGCTATATCTACCGTGGGGTGCGCATGGTGAACTGGGACCCCCAGGGAAAAACAGCCCTGGCCGATGATGAGGTAATCCACAAAGAGGTTAACTCAAAACTCTATTATGTGGCCTATAAAATAGACGGGGAAGACACCACCGTAACCATTGCCACCACCCGCCCGGAAACTATTCTGGGCGATACCGCGGTATGCATCAACCCCAACGATGAGCGCTATACCTACCTGCACGGCAAAACAGCTATTGTACCCCTGGTTAACCGCAAAGTGCCGATCATCCTGGACGAGTATGTGGCCATGGATTTTGGCACCGGTTGCTTGAAAGTAACCCCCGCCCACGATATTAATGACTACGAATTGGGCCGGAAGCATAATCTTGCCTCGATAGATATTTTCAATGATGACGGCACCGTCAGTGCCGCGGGTGAACTGTTTGTGGGAAAAGACCGGTTTGTGGTGCGGAAAGAAATGGTAAAGGCCTTAAAAGAAGCCGGCCAGTTGGTGCGGGTAGAAGACTATACCAATAATGTTGGTTTCTCGGAGCGTACCGATGCGGTTATCGAGCCCAAGCTTTCTACCCAGTGGTTTGTGAAGATGCAGGAGCTTACCAAGCCGGCTTATGAGCACGTGATGAACGATGATATTCAACTGGTGCCGGCCAAATTTAAAAACATGTACCGCCACTGGATGGAGAACGTGCGCGACTGGTGTATCTCGCGCCAGCTCTGGTGGGGGCAACAGATACCGGCCTGGTACCTGCCCAACGGTGAATTTGTGGTGGCCGAAACAGCGGCAGAGGCGTTAGCGTTGGCCCGGCAAAAAGATACCTCGTTGACATTGGCCGACCTTACCCGTGATGAAGATGTGCTCGACACCTGGTTCTCTTCGGGCCTGTGGCCGATCTCGGTATTTGATGGTTTTAAAGATCCCGATGGGGCTGATATCAACTATTATTACCCCACCAACGATTTGGTCACTGCCCCGGAAATCTTGTTTTTCTGGGTGGCCCGGATGATTATGTACGGCTACGAGTACCGGGGTGAGAAACCCTTCCGGAATGTGTACCTTACCGGTATTGTGCGCGATAAGCAAGGGCGCAAGATGTCGAAGTCGTTAGGCAATTCGCCCGACCCGATTGAATTAATGAACAAGTACGGTGCCGATGGCGTGCGCACCGGTATGTTGTTCAGTTCCCCGGCCGGCAATGATCTGCTGTTTGACGAAAAACTTTGCGAGCAGGGGCGGAACTTTGCCAACAAAATATGGAATGCCTTCCGGTTAGTGAACGGCTGGCAGGTAGAAGAACGTACTGCCGAAACTAATGAAGTGGCAGTAAAATGGTTTGCTTCCAGATTCAATGCTGCCCTGGCAGAGATTGAAGACCATTTTGGTAAGTTCAGGATATCCGATGCCCTGATGACCACCTATAAGCTGGTGTGGAACGATTTCTGTTCGTTATACCTGGAAATGGTAAAGCCGGCTTTCGGCCAGCCTGTTGACCGGGCCACCTATGAGCATACCCGCAATTTCTTTGAAGGGGTAGTGAAATTATTGCACCCGTTTATGCCGTTTATTTCCGAAGAAATATGGCATTCCTTTAAAGACCGTGCCGAAGATGATTACCTGATTGTGGCACCCTGGCCTACAGGGGGGGCGGTAGATGAACAATTGCTGCGGGAAGGCGACCTGGCCTTTGAGGTAGTCAGCCAAATCAGGAACCTGCGCAATACCAAGCAACTCTCACCCAAAACACCGCTGGTATTGCAAATCAAAACCCCGCACCAGGACAAGTTTGCCGGTTTCAGTCAACTGATAAAAAAGATGGCCAACCTGGCGGAACTCAATTTTGTCACAGCCAAGCCGCGCGGGGCGGCCGGATTTGTTATCAAGGGCGATGAGTTTTTTGTGCCCCTTACCGGTGAGGTTGATACGGCCAAAGAAAAAGAAAAGCTGCAAAAAGAGCTTGACTATACCCGTGGTTTTTTAACCTCGATCACCAAAAAACTCAGCAACGAGCGCTTTGTCAACAATGCCCCGGAGCAGGTGGTGGCCAACGAACGGCAAAAGCAGGCAGATGCCGAGGCGAAAATAAAGGCCCTGGAGCAGCAGTTGCAAAATCTATAGGCGGGCTGCCCCGGGTACGGCAGCCATTATGCCGGCACCAACTCCCTTGCTGTGGCCGGCACAGCCTCGGTATCGGGCGCAATTACGCCCAGGCGGGTGCCAATCTCTTTGAACGTATGCAAAATGTAATCAAGGTGATAGTTCTCATGCGTAGCCATAAAACTTAAGCGCAGCATCTGGTAGCCTGCCGGCACTGCCGGAGACACAAAGGCATTAACAAAGACCCCTTCGTCATACAAGGCTTGCCAGAAACGGAAGGTCTTCTCATTGTCGCCAATAAGCACGGCCACAATGGCGGCTTCGGCATCCACTACGTTAAAGCCCATGGTTTTGAGGGCAAGGCGTACGTTGGCCGCATTGCCCAGTACCTGTTGCGGCAGTTCCGGGTTTTCTGTCAGGATTTCCAGGGCAGCCAGGGCCGAGGCTACGGCCGATGCCGTAGGGGAGGCGCTGAACATTAAAGCCGAGGATTTATGCTTGAGATAATTAATCACCCGCTCTTCACCAACCACAAACCCGCCAATAGAAGATAAGGATTTACTAAAGGTGCAGATGGTCATGTCCACTTCGTTTTCAACCCCAAAGTAATGGGCCGTACCTTTCCCGCCCGGCCCGATAACACCCAGGGCATGGGCGTCATCTACCACCACATTGGCATTGTAGGCTTTGGCCAGCCGGGTAATTTCATCCAGCCGGGCAATAGTGCCGAAGGTGCTGAAAACGCCATCGGTAACAATAAGCTTGGGCGTGTGGTAATCAACCTTGCTCAGCCTTGCCTCCAGGTTGGCCATGTCGTTATGCCGGTAACGGATTACGGTACTGTTGTGTACTGTGGTCATGGCATTGCCCACCACAATGCTGGCATGGTTTTCTTTGTCTGAGAACAGGTACTCCCCCCGGCCCACCAGCGGGGCGATAACCCCCTGGGCTGTCAGGTAACCGGTAGTAAATACCAGGGCCGCTTCTTTGCCCATAAAACGGGCTACCTTTTCTTCCATCTCTTCGTGCAGCACCGTGGTGCCGGTAAGAAACCTGGACCCGGAGCAGGAACTGCCATATTTCTCCGTAGCCTTAATGGCAGCCTCAACCACCCGGGGGTGCGTGGTTAAGCCCAGGTAATTGTTAGAGCCGGCCATAATTATCCTGTGCCCGTCTATATCTACTTCCGGCCCCTCACTTTCGTTAATGGCTTTGAAGTAGGGGTAGATACCCTCTTGTTTTAATTTGTCTGCATAATCAAATGCATAACATTTGCTTAGTATGTTCATTGCAATAGTAATTTAATGTTTAATTACGGATAGCCCGGCCCATATAAGTTTAATTGCGGCCGGCCTTTTTAATCACAAGCGCCAACTAATTTTCCAGGTACTTTTGGGTTTAGTTCATGATCATCAACTTAAAATTAACAGGGCAGCATAACACCTTGCCGGAAGCCATTGTACGGGTTGCAAAAATTGCACAAAATTATTTTGCCCCGGCCGGATGATAGCCGTGCTTTTTGAGGGGATGGGCTTGGCAAAT
>JALSJF010000089.1 GCA_026989505.1 Cyclobacteriaceae bacterium | reverse complement strand
TTACCGTTTGTTTTTGATGTGGCCATGATTACCAGCCGAACTTTATCGTTGGAGCGCAAGCGCCCCCCCAAAAGTTGAATCGGTGCTATCCCCGGTAACAATATAGCGGCCTCCCTGCCGGTGCCGGGTTGTTCTTTCCGGATCAATCTCTTTGGCAGTTATATTTACCCTGATGCAATTAATTGATAAACTAATATTTATCAATTAATTTACGTTATTATTCACGACCTTCGTGAATAATCAGGGGTTGTCAAAGGTTCCCTGTATGTACGCTGTTGCTGAAGCTTTAGCGTAGGCAACCGGCAAGGCAGACATTCGACCGTTGAAACCTACCGTAGTGGTTCATGAACACCTATTAAAATCTGACACAACATGAATAAAATGAAATATAAACAGATGAAAAAGCCGCTTTCGTTCTTCAGGATAACTGCCTTTATCAACCAGGAAGCGTATGGCGGTGTAATTTTGATTGTGGCGGCCGTGGTGGCTATGGTTTGGGCCAATTCGGCTTACTCCGCATCTTACCATCATCTTTGGCACGAGGTGGAAATGGGCTTTTCCCTCGGTGGTTTTGAACTAAAAGGCGCCTTGCACCATTGGATTAACGATGGCTTAATGGCCTTGTTCTTTTTTACGGTGGGGCTGGAGATTAAGCGCGAGATTATGGGCGGGGAACTGGCCACGGTAAAAAAAGCCTCCCTGCCCATTGCGGCTGCCGTTGGGGGTATGGTATTTCCGGCTTTGTTTTATACGGTTATGGTGTTGAAAAACCCGCAATATCTGCCGGGATGGGGTATTCCTATGGCCACAGATATTGCCTTTGCCCTTGGCCTGCTAGCCTTATTGGGCAAAAAAGTGCCACTGAACCTGAAAATATTCCTTACCGCCCTGGCCATAGCCGATGACCTGGGGGCGGTGCTGGTAATAGCCGTATTTTATACCGAGTCGATCGACTTTACCGAAATCATGATGGCCGCAGGTTTTCTTGCCGTGTTGCTGGGGGGTAATTTTCTCGGGATACGAAAAACCTTGTTTTATGCCTTGATAGGCATTGGCGGGGTATGGGTAGCCTTTATCTATTCGGGGGTACATGCCACCATTGCCGGGGTGCTGATCGCCCTAACCATTCCGGCCCGGGCGAAAACCGGACAAAACGAATATATTGACCGGTTATGTGCTTTCATCGACAAGTATAAAAAGGAGAAGCCCGGGGAAACCACCCTGCTGACCAGTAACCAAGCCCACTTATTGTCGGATATTGAGCAACTTAACAAAGAAGCGCATACCCCTTTACAACGTATTGAACATGCCTTACACCCGGTGGCCACCTATTTTATCCTGCCGATATTTGCCCTGGGCAATGCCGGGGTACACATTGAGGGCAGCATTTTATCCATGCTGCTGCACCCGGTATCGTTGGGCATTATAGCAGGCTTAGTGTTAGGCAAGTTCATCGGTATTTCTTTATTTGCCAGGCTCATGGTCCGCTTAAAAATCGCTATTCTGCCCGAAGGGGTAAGCTGGCAGCAAATTTATGGCGTTGCTTTTCTGGCCGGCATAGGTTTTACCATGTCTATTTTTATTGCCGACCTCGCTTTTAAGGAAGACGAGTACAAACAAATAGCCAAGGTAGGCATCATGGCCGCTTCATTGCTTTCGGCCATTATTGGCTTGGTATGGCTCAGCCGGCCACCTGCCGAAAAGTGAGCCGGGGCAGGGCATAGCTTGGCTTGCCGTATTTCGGCTACCCTTCCCGGCAAATAACCGGTAAACATGGAAATACGTATTTTTACGCCATGGCGCTGATCACCAGAAAAAAACTTATTTATCCGGTAAACGAGGTGCTGCGCGACTACCTGCGCCAGCAGGAGCGTGAGTCAACGGCCCTGGCCTATAAAGACCTCACCCGCTACCGCAGCACCATCCCGCTTTACGACCACTCCGGCAAAGACACTCTCTGGGAAACGGTACTCTATGACCAGTCGGAGGTGGAACATATCCACAAAGACCTGAAAATGGTGTATTCAAACCTCAAATCTGCCGGCCAGGTTGAAGTGATCGAACACCTTTTTATCGACCGCATAGACATCTGCCCGTTTGGCAATACCAAGCCTTTCCGTATCCGTATTGTCAATAGCATCAACGATAACTTCGATTATTTTTATATTAAAATTGCCGATGCCTCGCGTATTTACGGACTGGAACTGGAGCACCTGCTCTCCCCTAATCGCATTAATTATATTGTAGATGGCAACACCCTGGTAGAAGAACATATTATCGGGGTGCCCGGTGACCAGTTTATCCTCAATAACCTCGAAGACAAAAACCTGAACAAGGTACGCCTGGCCAAAGAGTTTGTAAAATTTAATGAGCGCACTTTTTTTCGCCTCCTGGGGGATATGCACTCCAGCAATTTTGTGATTGACATTACCCCCGATTTCGAGGAAGTGCATTACCGTATCCGGGCCATTGATTTCGACCAGCAATCGTTTGAAGGCCGCAAAGCCGTTTATATGCCTAAGTATTTCAAGCAAAACAATGCGTTCATCCAACTGGGCATGGAGGTAATGACCCCCGAATCGATGAAGCAATACCAGCTTGAGGAGCGCAGCCTGATGGTCAACCGCATTAAATCCTCGCGCTATACCCTCAACGAACTGCTAACCGCCATGAAAAGTACGCCTTTGTCGATAGAAAAAAACATCAGGCAACTGGCCAAAGAACTGGCCCGCCACCATGGCGATGACGCCTTTCTTACATGCTCCAGCATGGGCGAAATCGTGGAACGCAACCTGCAAAAATTGGAAACGATGTAGGTCAGACGACCCGTTCCAGTTGTATTTTCCGTACCAGGTTGTCAATATAATCAGTTTTTCCCACCAGTTTCAGGATGTAGTATTCTTTAAACTCATCGTAACTCAAGAAATATTGCTTACCATCGGCTGACTTCATTTTCTCAGGCAGCATACCCTTTTGGGCAATGGCCACGGCCTGTAAATAATTGCTATAGGCCACGGCAATATTTGCCTCGCTCATTCCGGCCATAGGGTGATGGTGCAGCAACATTGCCTGACGCTGGTTTAACGGATAAATTGACTCAGGTACACGTCAGGCTGCCAGTTCCGCTTAACCGGAATGGTCGTAGCCCCATCCGGGTGGTGCACTATGATATGGTCAAGCTGTTTGTCTTTCAAGGCCAGGGCCAGGTCCTGATGGACCATCACCAGTAAATCGGCCTCCCCTTTATCCAGCATATCCTGATTGATATCGTTGATATGAAAGGTGACCAGCTTGGCCTTTTTACCAAAAACAAACTCCACCACATCACCATCGGTTACTGTCAATGGCCGGTTTACCTTAATGGCCAGAAAGATATTGTCGGCCAGGGTGATAAACACCGGCCGGGCCGGCATATCTACCGTAGCTTCATTGCCGGCCGCGCTACTGGCCGTTGATTTATTTGCCCTAAACTTAGCCGGCATATTGAACATTGCGCTAAGCAGTACGAGGATAACAATTATATGCTTCATTTTTTGTTCTATGTTGGTTTGCTTTACAAATTTGCGGGGTATTAAGGTCAGTTTTCTACGAAAAAAACCTATTTTGGCGTTTAGGTATTTTACCTATAGATGAAGAAGGCAAAAACTATCCATATCCTCAGCCCCCTATTAGGCTTGCTGCTACTCAGCCTGGGCCCTGCCACGGCCGTGGGGCAGTCGCGGGAATTTTTATTTAACAATGGCATTAACTACCTGCTGGTAGATAAAGAAATGGCTATCCAGCAGTTTTCTAAGGCCATTGCCCTTGATTCCTGCTTTAGTGCCGCCTATTTTTACCGGGGTATTGCCGAGTTTAAAAGCGGCCATTATGAACCCGCCATTGCCGATTTCAACAAAGTAGCCGAACTCGATACCACCCTGAAGATCATCCACATGTACCAGGGCTTTGCCTACCGCCAGTTGGGCGATAGTGAAAAAAGCCTGCAAGCG
>JALSJF010000088.1 GCA_026989505.1 Cyclobacteriaceae bacterium | reverse complement strand
CGGCTACCGCCAACCAGGTGCTCAAATGGAACGGCACGGCCTGGGTGGCCGGCCCCGATGACACGGCTGACGGGGACGCGGATACTACCAATGAGTTGCAAACGATTAGCCGCACGGGCACCACGGTTACCCTTTCTAACAGCGGAGGCAGTTTTTCGGTAGATGATGCCGATGCTGACCCCACCAATGAAATAGAATTACCCCCCACGGCTACCGCCAACCAGGTGCTCAAATGGAACGGCACGGCCTGGGTGGCCGGCCCCGATGATACGGCTGACGGGGACACGGATACTACCAATGAGTTGCAAACGATTAGCCGCACGGGCACTACGGTTACCCTTTCTGACAGCGGAGGCAGTTTTTCGGTAGATGATGCCGATGCCGACCCCACCAATGAAATAGAATTACCCCCTACGGCTACCACCAACCAGGTGCTCAAATGGAACGGCACGGCCTGGGTGGCCGGCCCCGATGACACGGCTGACGGGGACACCAACCCGGCCAACGAGTACAACACTGCGGGCAGCTTTGCGGCCAACAATACCCTACGCATTACCGATGGCGGGGGCAATGTGGATGTGCCGCTGGGCCCGTTGAATGCCAATCTGGATGCCGGCAACCAGCGGGTTGCCAACCTGGCCGACCCGGTGAACCCCCAGGATGCGGTGAACCTGCAATACCTGGAGGCTAAGGATGCTACGGATTATGCGTTTAAAACGAATATATCGGATACCGGTACAGGGGCACCGTTAACGTTTGATTTGTCAGCCGTTGATTTTGATGATGGGGCCTTGATTTCTGGTACGCAAATACAAATTACCGAAACAGGTGTTTACCTGTTTAGTATCCAGGGGACATCAACAAATAATGCATCGTTGGTTATCAATGTAAACAATAGCATTGATTACCCGGTTGACTTAATCAATCTTACCCGGTATTATGATGCTATACTCTTAAAATTGAATGCCGGGGATATTGTGGAATTACGGGCCACTTCAACAACCAGTGGCGAGGCTTTTACGTTGGAATTTTTCGGCTACAAAATATAGCAGGCCGGGGCGCCAGGCCTGCTTGTGGCCCTGTCCTGGCACTTGGCAACCTGAAGCCGGTTTAAAACCAGGCTTTATTTCAACAGAAGAACAGTTTCTTTTTACCCACAGGCTGAAGGCCGGGTTATTTCAATCTAAGGCAAGGCCTTAGTTAGCAGTAAACAGATAAATATGCCCTGAAAGGGCAACTTAAAGCTCCACTTTAACGGATTGCATAGCCCTAATGTATATACGATTCCCTGCCCCATCCGTACTCTTTTGCAGGCTTTGGTTAAACTGCCCTTACAGGGCGCCAAGAGCACTTCGGCTCACCAAAGGCGGGGCACGCCTGAGATAACCGTGCCCGCCTTTGGCTTACCTTAGCTGGGCCTTCAGCCCGGCTATCCCATTAAAACAGCAGCAGGACAGGCCATTTTTGTTATCGCTATAAATCGGGCTTAGGTTAAAAAAACAGGGCTTACCGAACAATGCACGGGAGGCTGAAGGTACCATAGCCTTAGCCCTTCACCTCCACCACCTTTTTGGTGGCAAAAAAATCTTCGGTGAAGAAGGTATTGAGGTTATACAGGGTATAGGGTTTTTGCAGTTCGGCCATTTCTGCGGTCAGGTCACCGCCTTTAAGGTAGAGTATGCGCCCGCCCGGCTTAAGTTGCCGGTGTACCCAGTGGTAAAAGGTGCGCATGCGGGCCACGGCCCGGCTGACGGTAAAATCGTACTGGGCCGGCAACGCTTCAACACGTGTTTGCCGGAGGGTGACATTTTGCAGTTGCAGTTCCGCTACCACGGCCGCCACTACCTTTAGTTTTTTGGCGATGGAATCAACCAGGTGGAATTGGGTTTCAGGAAACAGGATGGCCAGCGGGATGCCCGGGAAGCCGCCCCCGGTGCCTGCATCCAGCACCGTTGTGCCCGGCTTAAACGGGTGGGTTTTGGCAATGCCGAGGGAGTGCAGTACGTGGTGAAGGTAGAAGTTGTCCATATCCTGACGGGAGATGACGTTGATTTTGCTGTTCCACGCCCGGTAAACCGGGGCCAGGGCCCTTATCCGGCTTTGCTGCCGGGCATCGAGGCCGGGGAAGTAATGGAATATGCGTTCTGCGTTCATAACCGGGGTAACACGGGCTAAATATGGTCTTTTTTACCCCTGATCAGGTCTTGCAGCAGCTCGCGGGCGCGGTGGAGCTGGGCCTTTACCGTGCCAAGGGGGGCATCAAGCTCTTTGGCAATTTCTTCGTACGACAGTTCTTTGAAATACCGCAGGCGCACCAGCCGCTGGTATTTGGCCGGCAGTTTGGTAACAAAAAGCTGGATCAGCTCAATTTTCTGGGTTTTGATGGCCTCTTCCTGGGGATCCAGGTTTTTGTCTTTGACATCTATGGTTACGTTGGCGCCACTTTCATCCTGGTAGGAGGTATTGAGGCTGGTGGTTTCGAGCTTTTTCTTGCGGATGAAGTCGATGGAGTTGTTGGTGGCAATGCGGAACAGCCAGGTGCTGAAGGTATAGTCTTTTTTGAACTTATAAAGGTTTTTGAAGGCTTTGGCAAAGGCTTCGATGGTGAGGTCTTCGGCATCATCTACATTGCGCACCATTTTCAGGATCATGTGATATACCGGCTTTTTATAACGCTCCATCAGCATGGCATAGGCCTGCTCGTCATTCTCGTTTACCGCCTGATCGATAAGCTGAAAGTCTTGTAATGCTTTTTCCGAGAATTGTTTTTTCACGCCCAGGTTTTGGTTTTTCCGGTTAGTGCCCTTGTGCCGGCAAAAATATAGTAAATTACATAAAACAAGTCAGCAAAAATTATGCCTGTACGGGCAAACGTAACCCCCAGTTTTTTGGTGGCCAGGGGAAACCCTGCCTGCAAGACGAGCTGGCGCAACAACAGGCTGTAAAGTACCCATTCCGGCATGATCCGGGCAGATAAACAGGCAGCCGCCAATAGCCAGGTAAAAATCCACGACAGGTTGAATAGCCCGAGGGAGAGTTTGGTGGTAAACGAATATTGTCTGCCGGCAGCAAGATGGCGGGTTTTTTGCTGCCAAAATGTCTTCCAGGAGCTCTTGGCCGTAGAGAGGGTAAGGGCATCGCTGCCGGTAACCACTACGGTATTACGGGCCGTGGCATGTTTATTCACAAATAAATCATCATCGCCCCCGATCAGCTCCTGATAGCCGGAAAACCCTTTGTTTTCGAGGAAGAGGTCTTTTTTATAGGCCAGGTTGCGGCCCACGCCCATATAGGGCAGCTTGTTGGCGGCCGCCCCGAGGTATTCGATGGCCGTGAGCAGGGTTTCGAAGCGGATGAAATAGTTAAGCCAGCCCGGCTGCGGCCGGTAGGCGGAGAAGCCCAGCACGATATCGGCCCCGCGGGCGAAGCCGCTGGCCATGAGGGCGGCCCAGGCTGTGGAGGCCGGGCGGCAATCGGCATCGGTGAGCAGTACCTGCCGGTGGCGGGCGGCTTTGATGCCCAGGGTGAGGGCGTATTTTTTGCCGCTGATATGGGGTGGCCGTTCGTGGATGTGCAGGGCCCTGAGGCCGGGGTATTGCTTTTCGGCCGCGGCCAGCAGGGTTTCGGTGCCATCGGAGGAGCGGTCGTTAACTATGATGACTTCAAAATCGGGGTGCTCCTGGGCCATCAGGGCGGGGAGCAGCGCTTGCAGGTTGGCCCGCTCGTTGCGGGCGGCTACAATAATGGAAATACCGGGCAGGGCTGCCTTAGCTACGGGGGGCAGGGCCTTGAGCTTGCCGATGCCGGTGAGGAAAAACAACCAGCAGGCCAGTTGCAGGGCTATGGCTGCGGCAAACAGGGGAAACAACAGGGTGGACAGATCAAACGGCATAGCAGCAGGCAAAGATAATCGTTTTGGGCTATGGGCTTTGACCATCGGTAACAATAACTACTTTTGCATGAAGTTTGCGGGAAGGAACATATGCAATTTACCTTAGAAGCCACCGATAGTAAGTCAAGTGCCCGGGCAGGCCGGATGACCACCGCCCACGGGGTGATTGAAACCCCCATTTTTATGCCGGTGGGCACGGCCGGCTCGGTAAAGGCGGTACACCAGCGCGAATTGCATGACGATATTGGCGCCCGGATTATCCTGGGCAATACCTACCATCTGTTCCTGCGGCCGGGGCTGGAGATCATGGGCAAGGCGGGTGGCCTGCACAAGTTCAACGGCTGGGATAAACCAATATTGACCGACAGCGGGGGCTATCAGGTGTATTCGCTGGCCGAAAAGCGGAAGATACAGGAAACGGGGGTGCGCTTTCAGTCGCATATTGACGGCAGCCGCTATACGTTTACCCCGGAGGGGGTGATGGACATCCAGCGGGTAATTGGCGCGGATATTATGATGGCCTTTGATGAGTGCACGCCCTACCCCTGCGATTACCGCTATGCCAAAGATTCGCTGGGCCTTACCCACCGCTGGCTCGACCGCTGCATCGCGCATTTTGATGCTACCGAAGGCCATTACGGGTATGCCCAAAGCCTGTTTCCTATTGTGCAGGGCAGTACGTATGCTGATTTACGCCAGCAATCGGCCGAGTATATTGCCGGCAAGGAGCGGGAGGGCAATGCTATTGGCGGGCTGTCGGTAGGCGAGCCGGCCGAAGAGATGTATGCCATGACCAGCCTGGTATGTGATATTTTGCCCCGGGACAAGCCGCGCTACCTGATGGGCGTGGGCACCCCGGCCAACATCCTGGAAGCAATAAAACTGGGGGTGGATATGTTTGACTGCGTGATGCCCACGCGCAACGCCCGCAACGGCATGCTGTTTACCAGCGAAGGGGTCATCAACATAAAAAACGAGAAGTGGAAAGATGATTTTTCGCCTGTTGATGCCAATATGCCGGGCTACGTGGATAATTTTTATTCCAAAGCCTACTTACGGCACCTGATTATCGCCAAAGAAATTCTCGGGGCACAGATTGCCAGCATCCATAACCTGGGTTTTTATTTATGGCTGGTGGGCGAGGCCCGGAAACATATTATAGCCGGGGATTTCAGCTCCTGGGCAGATACGATGATTAGAAAAGTTGCAGTACGTTTATAAGAGCGAAGCTTGAAACTGATAGATAAATATATTTTAAAGAAGTTTGTGAAGACATTCTTCTTTGTGGTGCTCATCATTGTGATGATTATTGTGGTGATAGATGTTACCGAAAAGATTGGCCGGTTTACCGATAAGGATGTGCCTATGGACCGTATCCTGGGCTATTACCTTGATTTTGTGCCGTGGATTGCCAACCTTATTTCCCCGATAACGGTATTTATCGCCACGGTTTTTGTGACCGCCAAAATGGCCAGCCACACCGAGATTGTGGCCATCCTGGCCAGCGGTACTTCTTTCAGGCGCATGCTGGTGCCTTATTTGCTGGGGGCTTTGCTCGTAGGCGCCATAAGCTTTTATTTTAATGGCTGGGTGATACCCAACGCCAACAAAAGCCGCAGGGCGTTTGAGATAGAATTTATTGAAGGTAAATACTATTTCAATAAGAGTAATTTTCATATTCAGATAAGCCCTACGCGGTACCTCTATTTAAACCGCTACGTAAATACCAACAATACCGGTTATACGTTTACCCTGGAAGAGGTAAAGGGCCAGAAATTAATTAAAAAATTATCCGCCAGCCAGATCCGTTGGGTAGCCGATAGCAATAAATGGTTGGTGAAGAACTGGATAGAGCGTGAATTGCATGACGATGGCGAGGTGATCACTTACGGGGACTCATTAATGATGGACCTGGTGATTGTGCCCAAGGACTTTCAGTCGCAACACCGGCTATGGGAAACCCTGACCATCCCGGAACTGAATGACAAAATCAACGAAGTCCTTTCGCGGGGGCTGGAAGGGGTTGAAGTTTATCAGGTGGAAAAATATTTTCGTTATACCATGCCCTTTACGGTGATTGTGCTGGTGTTTATCGGGGTGATTGTGTCTTCACGAAAAACGCGTGGCGGCACCGGCCTGCAAATAGCCCTGGGGTTTATCATATCCTTTATCTTTATCATTTTTGTGATTACCAGCCGGGGTATTGCCGAGGGCGGGATTATTAACCCGGCCGTGGCTGTATGGATCCCCAACATCGTCTTTTCGGGGGTTGGTTTGCTGATGTACCGCTATGTACCACGCTGATGCAGTTCAACAAAGCCTATTTTAAGCTACATTTTCTGGTCATCCTTTGGGGGTTTACGGCTATTCTGGGCCTGTTGATTAAGCTCAGCTTTATCGAAGTGGTGTTTTACCGCACCCTGTTTTCGTTCCTGGCGCTGGTGGTAGTCTTGCAGGCAGGCAAAGTTGGTTTTGCCCTGCCCCCGCGGGAGATGGCCAAACTGGTGTTAACCGGGATGATTATCGCTTTGCACTGGCTGCTGTTTTTTGGTGCTGCCCGCTATGCCAATGCTTCGGTTAGTTTAATCGGTTTGTCCACTACTACCTTATGGACGGCCTTTTTAGAGCCTCTGGTGCACAAGCGCAGAATCAGTATTGTGGAGATGTTTTTTGGTCTGGCGGTGATTGGCGGGCTGTACATAATTTACCACGATGCGTTTGCCTACGGCCTGGGCTTGCTGATGTCGCTGGGCTCAGCTTTGCTGGCGGCTGTTTTTTCGGTGCTGAATTTCGGCTTTGTACGCAGGCACAATCCGGTGCGTATTACCTTTTATGAAATGATTGGCGCCTGGCTGGGCACCCTGCCCTTTTTGTGGCTGCTGGCCGAACCGGGGCAGGATTTGCTGCGCTTGCCTTCCCTGGCCGATGCCGGCTACCTGCTGATTCTGGCCCTGGTGTGCACGGTGTATGCCAACTCCGAGGCCACCAGGCTGTTACGGCAGTTCTCGGCCTTTGCCAGCAACCTGGTAATTAATATGGAGCCGGTGTACGGCATTTTGCTGGCCTTGCTGGTTTTTGGCCGGTCGGAAAAGATGAATGCCGGTTTTTATATCGGGGCGGCCGCTATTATTACCGTGGTGTTTCTGTACCCGGTAGTACTGCGGAAATTCCGGCACCTGAAAAGGGCGTAAACCCGCCAGCTTCCGGGCGTTCACCGGGGTGACGGCCCAGGGTGCCGCCACCGGCCAGCGGGCGCCAACAAACGTTGCTAAAATTTTGCCAGGGCGTGGGGTTACCGCAGGCTAAAAATAGCATTTTGGTGATGTAAGTCATAGTTATCCGGCTTCGGGAAGTGTAACTTAGGGGTGTTTATTCTTTGCGGGATAAACATTGACTTAATGGTATTTTTTTACCGGCCATGAAAAGAAATGTAGGCCATCTTTGCAGTGTCCTTCTGCAAACATTCACCTGTTTACAGCAGCATCTTAAAATCAAAAAATCATCTTTTTAACAGGAAAGTAGTATGAAAACAAAACTCGCATTTTTATTGTTCCTGGCGACACTGGATACGGCCTGTGCCCAGGATGAACAAGCAAGCCGCTTTGCGGTGGAAGCCTCGGCAATTTTTTGGTCGCCAACAGCCTTGCACCTGAAAAAAACCAACAGTATTACGCAAATCAAATACCCGGACGGCACCTATATTAGCTCCGGGGTACTGAGTGGCTACGGCACTTCCCTGGCCCCCAACCTGAATTTGAGTTATTATTTCAGCCGCAACCTGGGGCTGACAGTTGGTTTGCATCTAGTGCACATGGATAATGAACTGACGGTTTATGAAACGGACTCAACCTTTAGCAGTTATGAAAACCTGGCCGATATCCCCAATATAACCTTGGGGCTGGCCGGAAGGGTATTTCCCGCGGAAAGCCTGTCGTTGTTTTACGAAGCCGGCCTTGATTTTATTCCCGGATATATGCTGGAAATGCAATTTGCTACCGACAGCGCCAACCCACCCGATATGGATGCCACAGGGCTAGCCCTGGGGGTTTACGCCCGCACCGGGGCCCGGATCAGGATTGCCCGGGTGTTATTGGTGAAAACCGCCCTGATCTACAGCTTTGTGCCGTTAGGGCTGGAATATACCAACTCGGAAAATAACGTTAAAATAAACACCGACAGCAATCTGGGCGGTATTGGTTTTGAAGTGGGATTATCATTTAGTTTTCAGGATAAAATAGGACAGTAATGAAAAGACCTGGATTTGTTTTGATCGTGGCAGCCCTTATGGCCCCCCTGGCCCTGTGTGCGCAACGCACGGCCGATATTGATGGGGCGGAGGACTACCCGCTGGTAAGCCGGTTTGCCGGCTCGGTGATTGCCTGGTACGAGGTAAAGGATTTTGACCGTTATTATGTGCTGTCGTTGGCAGGGGACCAGCTTACCCCCAACGAAGTGGATGGCAAAATCACCCGCATTCAATATTCGGCCGGGGAGGGCCATTCGGTATTTGAAATTATTAAAAGCTACGAGAATGCCCTGAAAAAGGCCGGCTTTGCCATCACCCTTACCCTGGATGAGAAAAACTGCGGCCTAAACCTCAGCGAGCAGTTGTACATGGGCGAGTTTAACGGCTTAAACAGCTTGCCCCGGGAAGCGCTAAAACCCGATTACCGCGACAAGTTTGCTTACCTCACCGCCCGCCAAACCCTGGACGATAAGACCGTTTATGTGGTGGTGTATGTAACCGACTGGAACTATCCCTTGATTACCTTTGATGCCATTGAAGTAAAGGCGATGGACGAGGGCCTGGTAACAGTTAGAAGCCTGGCCGATGACCTGGCCGCTACCGGCCATATTGCCATCTACGACATTTATTTTGCTACCGGCAAGGCGGATGTAAAACCGGAATCGGCAGCCGTCCTGGAAACCATTGCCACCTACTTGAAGGCCAATCCGGATAAACGCTATTTTATTGTCGGGCATACCGATAGCCAGGGTGGTTTCGAAGCAAACATGGCCCTGTCTGAAAACCGGGCGCAGGCCGTAATGGCCTATCTGGTTAATGATTTAGGTGTTGATGCCCGGCAACTGAAAGCCTATGGCGTAAGCTCACTGGCCCCGGTGGCCAGTAATCAGTCGGCAAGCGGGCAGGCCAAAAACCGCAGGGTAGAGATTGTTGAACAATGAAAATAAACAAAACATAGTTATGAAAGCGCGCATGTTAAACCTATTGCTGGCCGGCCTGGTTGCACTCTGGGCCTGCAGTAGCCCCGGGGGTTCTGATGAGCCCAAAAGCGGGATATACGAGCCCGGGACCCAACAGCAGTTTGTGCAGATTCTTGATGAGTTGGGCATTAAACCGTACCCGGGAGCGGAGATCAGTAAGTTTACCCATCTGACGGATGCCACGCTGGCCTATAAGGTGCCTGCGGAAGGCAACACCAACAAGGCTATTCTGACTTATTATAAGCAGGCGCTGGCACAGGCCTTTAAAGATAAGGAGGAATGGCATCGGTTTTCTGATAACCCGTTGAGCGTGGTCTATATGAAAGGGTTTGACCTGTCGATGACTGTTACCCTGACTTCTAAAAATGCCGCCCGCGAGATGGCCGGGGACCTGACAGATGTGCCCAGGTTTCTTAAGTTTGAAATCACCTTGGGCGATGGGGCTGATGCGTATTAGTGCCGAATCCACTTCTGACGAAGTTAAGACACTATGCCCTGACCTAAGTCATAGGAAATTAAGGTTGCTGATTATAAATTTCCGTAACAATAATGATAGTTCTTTATGTTTCCAGGGAACATATTTCAACAAGTAATCTACTATTCTACAAGGGTACCCTATCGTAGGTTGTCAATTATTATTATTTTACCATAACCATTTATGAAGGATTTTGTATTATGTCTTTGTTTAATGTTAATCCTAGGCAGGATTGATAGAGTCTTAGGGCAGACGGTAATTTCCGATAAAAGTCAACAAGAAACACTAGCAGACAGCCAAACTAGTCTTGAGCAAAGAAATTGGAAAACTTTTTCGTTTAAGTTTTTAGGGACTTACAATATTGGCAGGCAGGCCTCTATGCCTTGTTGGCCTGAAAATGCGTCCTCTGGCTATGCGTACGGAGGGGCACCGGTCAACGGTTTTGGTTTTGGCTTGCAGGTAGATTTTAGGCCATTACGGGAAATCTCCTTTTTTTTTGATATTACAGCGCATTCGTGGAAATTTCAGGTGGCACAAAAGGGTAGCAGGAGTGAAGGGGACTGGGTATTTGAACAAACAGACTACACCACCAGATATACCGGGGTTTTTGACGAGGATGTATATTTTTTCATGAATGCTTCTTTGGCCAGGATGGGAGTAAAGCTAATATTGCCGATAAATGATAAAACCGATGCATGGTTTGGTATAGGTTATGGTTTTTGTACGTGGACCGGCAATTTTTTAACCGCAAACAAAAAAGGCACGTATGGTTATGATACGGGGAATGGGTCTTCGTTTTCATACCTGGCGGGGATTGACCTCAAAACTTCTGATGATAAATCGGGGATGATAGTAACAGTCTTTATTGATGTTGGTTCACCTGTGGCGAAACCTATCGTAGTAAACAACCTCTTTTATGATGGGTGGAACTGGGTTAGCTCAGTTGGAGAGCATTCAATTTTACCGTATCGATTTGGGTTAGCTCTTGGCCTCTGACCCTTTATTAACTTATCAGGCCTTACAGAGTTTTGGTGATTGCGGTATTTTTTGGAAATAGGTCACGATATTGGTTTATCCATACAATTTCTGCCTTGAATTACCTTATTTTTGCCGAACATTTTACCGCATAAACTATGTTACAGGTAGCTTTTATCCGTGCCCACAAAGAAAAAGTACTGCAAGGACTTAACGTACGTAATTTTAAGGATGCCGCCCGCCAGGTTGAGGAAATTATCCGCCTGGATGATCAGCGCAAACAACTGCAACAGCAAAACGATGAGCTGCTGGCCCGGGGCAAGGCCATGGCCAAGGAAATCGGCCTGCTGATGCGGGCAGGCAAGCAGGAAGAAGCCCATGAACGGAAAGCACAAACGGCTGAACTAAAAGCCCGTAGCAAAGCCTTAACCGAACAACGAAAAGCCACAGAGGCCGAGTTAACACAGTTACTTTATAATATCCCCAACATCCCGCACCCCAAAGTACCGGCCGGCACTACCGAGGCCGATAACATTGTAGCCAAAGAGGTTGGCGAAATACCCGCGTTGCCCGAAGGCGCCAAGCCGCACTGGGAGCTGATTGAGGAGTATGACATTATTGATTTTAACCTCGGGGTAAAAATTACCGGGGCCGGGTTCCCTGTTTATAAAGGCAAGGGGGCCAAACTGCAGCGGGCCCTGATAAACTTCTTTTTGGATGAAGCCGAAAAAGCAGGCTTTACCGAGGTGCAGCCGCCTATTGTAATCAACGAAGACTCCGGCTATGGTACCGGCCAGTTGCCCGACAAGGAGGGGCAGATGTACCATGTGGCCAGCGAGAATTTTTACCTGATCCCCACGGCCGAGGTGCCGATAACCAATATGTACCGCGATGTGATTCTAACGGAAGAGCAGTTGCCCATCAAACATGTAGGGTATACCCCATGCTTCAGGCGCGAAGCCGGCTCCTGGGGTTCGCATGTGCGCGGGCTTAACCGCCTGCACCAGTTTGACAAGGTGGAAATTGTGCAAATCCAGCACCCCGATAAATCGTATGAGGCGCTGGAAGAAATGAGTGGCTACATTCAATCGTTGTTACAGAAGCTGGCCCTGCCGTACCGGGTACTGGTGTTGTGCGGGGGCGACCTGGGCTTTACTTCGGCCCTTACATACGATATGGAGGTGTATTCTGCTGCCCAACAAAAGTGGTTAGAGGTCAGCTCGGTGAGTAATTTCGAGAATTTCCAGGCTAACCGCTTAAAACTCCGCTATAAAACAGCCGATAAAAAGACCCAACTGTTACATACCCTCAATGGCAGCGCCCTGGCCCTGCCCAGAATAGTGGCGGCCATCCTGGAGAACAACCAAACCCCGGACGGTATTAAAGTGCCCGGGGTGCTGGTGCCTTATTGTGGGTTTCGGATGATTGATTAACCCTTCGGCTATGCCCGGGGAACAACCCTTCGTGGCTTCAGCAAACCCGGAAGCCACAAAGGGTTATTGCTTGCTATCTTAACCTTGGGTTCATGCTGGTTTTTGTGTATAACATGTTGTTTTACACTATTTTGCAGTTCATCAAAATTCTGATGAATTATACGGGTCAGAATTTGGCTGTCAGGCCGATGCCCAGGGCCTGGCGGAATTGTACCCGCGGGCCAAAACTTTCTTTAATACCGTCACCGGTGCGGTCAACGGGTATTTGCACATCTTCATCATAAATCAGGTTGGTGACAAAGTTGGCTGACAGGAAATCATTGATCTTAAAGTCAAAAATCAAATCCCAATTGATGTCCCATGAGCCGAGGGTTTCATAATTGCCGAACATAGTATAAAGGGTAGTGAAGGTGACATTTTTAATAATCTCTTTCTTGAAATATAACGTCAGATATGCACCAAACTCTGCCCGGACATTACTCAGGGTATCAACACCGTAAGCACCTTGGGCCGATAGTTGTTCATCCAATACAAAAGTAGTTTTATTGGTAAGCGGACTTAGGGTTACGAGAAAGTTGTCATTTGGCTTATATTCAAAACCTAAACCGGTAACCAAATAGGCCGGGGCCATAAAAGTTGAAATTTTTAGTGAATCGGTAGGGTTATCATATCCATCGGTAAACTGAGTTCTGAAATTACCATTTAAAGTGGCATACCAGGAGTCATTTATTTGATAGCCCAAATTACTGTTAAGTAATATCTGATCATCCGTCTTGTTCAGCGGGTCTTCGCCCTGTTTGGAAATACCGTAGCCGAGAAACAACAGGGTGTTCCATTTCCACTTGTCTTTCAGGTAGTCTGCCTTTAAGGTAAAGGAAGAATTAAAAGCAATAGAGTTTTGGCCGCCAGCCGCCCAGTTGGTCAGGGCTACCTGGTTAAACTTAAAGCCAAATTCGCCACTCACCCGCCAGGTGGTGTCTTTGGGGGCAACGTTTTGCGCATAGCTACCGTACCCCAAAAAAAGGAGGCCTGCTGCCAGAAGTAAATTTTTGTTCATACGTTTTTGGTTTAAAAAGTTGTGCTTAGTTATTATGTACATGTACGTCCATTTGCGGATAAGGAATGTTAATACCGGCCGCATTAAATTCGTTATACACCTGCTCATTGGTAGCGAAGAACACGCCCCAATAATCGGCTGCGTTTACCCAGGCCCTGACGGTCAGGTTAACCGAACTGTCGGCCAGTTCGCCCAGGCCGATGAAAACCTCCGGGTCTTTTAACACCCGGGCATCGGCCGCCAGGATATTCCTGATGATCTCTTTGGCTTTGGGCAGGTCATCGCCATAGCCAATGCCGAACACCCAATCTACCCTGCGGTTAGCCTGGGTACTGTAATTTATCATAGAACCATTGGCCAGGCCCCCATTGGGGATAATAATGGTTTTATTGTCTCCGGTAGTAAGGATGGTAACAAATATCTGGATCTCTTTAACCACCCCGGTATAGCCCTGGGCTTCGATAAAGTCACCCACCTTAAAAGGCTTAAACAACAAGATCATTACCCCACCGGCAAAATTTTGCAGGGTACCCGACAGGGCCATGCCCACGGCCAGGCCGGCAGCGCCCAGGATGGCAATGAACGAGGTCATGTTGATGCCCAACATGGTCATAATGCTGATGGCCAGCATAACCTTTAACAAGGCCCCCACTAACGATTTTAAAAAGGGCTTCAGCGAATCATCTACCCTGGCCTTGCCCAGGCCCGTATGCACCAGTTTAAGGGCCCACTTAATCAGCCACAAGCCAATAACTAAGGCCAGCATGGCCCCTAAAAATTTCGGGCCGTATTCAAGTACAATACGTTCGGCCAGCGACAGGGCCTCTGTGCCCAGGCTGCTTATTTCATCTAATCCTTTCATTTTTTATTGTTGGTTTTGCTGATCGGGCATAGCCTTTACTTGTGCCTGCGCCCCGTAGCGCTTCTGCACGTGCGCGGGTATCTTGAAATTCAGGTTGGCCAGGCCGCTTGCATAATTATTTTGATAAAAATTTCGACAAAACTATGACATATCAACTTATTATTAAAACACTTTGGCAGAATACCCGTAACTTTAACGCCAAAGCAGCTAACGTATGGGGCAAATCAACTGGTGGGACGGGGTAATACTTTTGGTTTTGCTTATTATGGCTAACTGGGTGCGCAAGAAAACCAGAAAAGGGCGGTAGTTTTTTGCGTAGCCGCTTTGAAAAGTAAAATAACCCAATGCATAACCTCAGGAAACCCTGATTACATCAGGTCTTTAGGCCCCGATTCAGTAAGGGTAAACCCGGTTTATTCACGAAAATTGTGCATAATGATGTAAATGATCTGACAAACGACTGTTTGCCAGTTCATCCTGGTGCCCCGGGGGCTCCGGGTCATCAGCGCTACGGGCAAAAAGTTCAATGTGTTTTTCAGGTTACCAACAATTTAGTATTCTTGCAGGCACTATGAAACTTTGTGGCAGGCATTATGTTTAGTTTCCGGGTACGGCCGCGCATAAAACGGTACACCAACCATTCGGTGGCAGAAGTGTTGGCGTGTTTCAGCGAAACCCTTGAGTCGAGCGATTTTCATCTTGACGGCACTATTATGAAAAACCATGTGCTGGTAAAAATACCGGAAGAGTTCAACCATTACTGGTCGCCCGAGTTGCAACTGGAGGTAGTTGAAAACTATATGAAAGACAGCCCGTATGGTGACGACCGGCAGGAAAACACCATGATCAGGGGGTTTATTGGCCCTAAGTCCACTATCTGGACGATGTTTATGTTCTTCTATATCGGTTTTGGGGGTTTGCTACTGGTGGGCATTATCTTTGGCTCGTCACAATCGATGATAGGGGTGGAGGCCAACTATTGGTATGCCATATTGGGTGCGCTGGGGGTGGCTGTTACCTTTATTGCCGCACAGATAGGGCAGCACATGGGCGATGAACAAACAAAAATGTTCCTCCGTTTTATTGATAAGGCTTTCAGTAAATGTGAATGCCTGGAATAGGTTAACTTTACAGCATGCCAGCGCAAAATATTGCCTTAGTATTGAGTAGCGGTGCTGCCCGCGGGGTAGCCCATATTGCCGTAATTGATGAGTTGGTGCAGGCCGGGCACCAGATTACGTCTATAGCCGGCTCCTCCATGGGGGCGGTGGTGGGCGGTATGTACGCGGCCGGCACCCTGGCCGAATATGCCGCCTGGCTGCGGGAACTGGATTACTGGGATGTATTTAACCTGCTCGATTTCAGCATCACCTCCCAGGGGTTTATCAAAGGCGAAAAGGTATTTAAAAAAATTGCCCCCTACCTGCCGGAGGTAAATATTGAAGACCTGCCCATTCCGTTTGTGGCCGTAGCCTCTGATATCATCCACAAAAAAGCAGTCGTGTACGACCGTGGCGACTTACGGACAGCCCTCAGGGCTTCCATAGCTATCCCCACCTTGTTGCACCCGGTAAAAGACAACAACAGCCTGATTGTAGATGGCGGGGTGGTAAACCCCTTGCCGGTAGATTTGGTAAAGCGCACGCCCGGTGACAAGCTGGTGGTAGTAGATGTTAACGCCAATGTACCCTTTGCCAAACCCAAAATGAAGGCGAAGGAACAAAACCTGATTAATGAATTACGCCAGCGTTATTTCAAGTGGCGCAAAAAAGAAAAAAAGAAAGAGCATAACCTCGGTATCTTCGACATGATGAACGAGTCGTTTGACCTTACCCAGGAAACCCTGTCGAAACTGATGCTGCAGCAGTACCGCCCCGATCTGACCATCGAGGTTTCGCGCAAAGTATGTGGCACGATGGATTTCCACAAAACGCCCGAAATTATGGCCCTGGGCCGGGAAGCCTACCATAAAGCCGTGGCCGGGAACCCGCATTTTTGAACCCCGCGGGCCGGGTGGTGGGCTGCCGTTGCCCCAACTGTTCCGGGATTTCGTACAGAAAGCTGTGTTCCTGGCGCTAACCCCAAAAAAAGAGGTTGCCGCGTTGACACGGCAACCTCCTTGTTTAACCGGTTTGCTTATTAACCCGGATTATTCACGACTTTCGTGAATAATCCGGGTTAAAACGGATACGCATTCTTTTCGGCCATGTAATCGGCAATCCTTCTGCGGGCGGCTTTGAGGTTCATCGGCTCAATTTTGGTGAACCTTTTCAGCCCCATCAGCATCAGGCGTTGCTCATCCCCCTCGGCAAAGGCATAAATAGCCTCGCGGCCGGCCTTTACGGCTACATCCACTGCATGGTGCAGGAATACCCTGGCCAGGTCAATCTCCATTTTACAGGCTTCTTCCCCCCGCATTTTTACCAGTTTTTCAACCCGCAAAATAACCGACTCGGCCACATAGCCTTCGGCCAGCATATCGGCCAGGTTCATTAGTATCTCCTGCTCATCGCCAAGCTTTTCCATCAGCTTTTGCACAGCCCCACCGGCTACCATCAGGCCGGCCTTTTTCAGGTTTTGCAGCACCTTTTTCTCTTTGGCAAAGAAGGTGTCGTCACCGTCATCGCCAAACGAGGGGATGGCCACCAGTTCTTTAGCTACCGCCTGGGCCGGGCCAAGGATATCCAAATGCCCTTTCATGGCCCTTTTCAACAGCATATCAATGGTTAACATACGGTTGATTTCATTGGTGCCCTCAAAAATACGGTTGATACGGGCATCGCGATAAGCGCGGTCGAAAGGCCCATCGGCAGAAAAGCCCATGCCCCCGCCTACCTGTACGGCTTCATCCACTACGTAGTCTAATACTTCCGAGCCATGTACTTTTAAGATAGCACACTCGATGGCAAATTCTTCCAGCGATTTAAGCCTGGCCTGGGCGGGGTCCATGCCATCGGCCACGAAGGCATCGTAGGCATCGTCAATATTCTGGCCGGCACGGTAGTGGGCGCCTTCGGAAGCGTAAATTTTTACCGCCATTTCGGCCAGCTTATGTTTGATGGCGCCAAATTCGCTAATAGACTTACCAAACTGCTTGCGCTCGTTGGCATACTTAACGGCAGCCGTAGCGGCCGCTTTGGCCCCGCCAATAGCTGCGGCCCCCAGTTTTATGCGGCCCACGTTGAGGATGTTAACGGCAATTTTAAAACCATTGCCACGTTCCGAAAGCATGTTTTCTACCGGCACCTTGCAATCGTTGAAGAAAATCTGTCGGGTAGAAGACCCCTTGATGCCCATCTTCTTTTCTTCTTCGTTCATGGTAATGCCGCCAAATGCTTTCTCCACAATAAAGGCCGTGAGGTTTTTGTCATCGTCTATTTTGGCAAAAACAATAAACACATCGGCAAAGCCTCCGTTGGTTATCCACATCTTCTGGCCATTGATAAGGTAGTGCTTGCCGTCTTCGGTAAGGGTTGCTTTCGTCTTACCCGAGTTGGCATCGGAGCCGGCATCAGGTTCGGTCAGGCAATAGGCTGCTTTCCACTCACCGGTAGCCAGTTTGGTAACGTACTTTTTTTTCTGCTCCTCATTGCCGTAATACAGGATGGGCAAGGTGCCAATACCCGTATGGGCCGATAACGCCACAGCAAACGAGTGCCCTTTGCCGGTAACCTCCGATACCAGCATGGTGGTATTAAAGTTCATGCCAAAGCCCCCCAGCGCTTCCGGCACTGAGGTACCGAGCAAACCCAACTCCCCGGCTTTGTCCAACAACCTGGGCATCAGCTCAGGGTCTTTTTGTGAGTCAATCTCATCCAGCCGTGGAAAAACCTCGGTATCGATAAAATCATGACAGGTCTGGGCAATCATTTTTTGCTCCTCATTCCATTCTTCCGGGATAAAGATTTCCTCTGGTGTTGTTTCACGGATGAGGAATTCCCCTCCCTTTATTGCTTTTTTGTTTTCCATTGTTGTTTCCTTTTTGCAGGCGTTGCTAGCAGCAAGTTACGTGGCTGAAAAGCGCACGCCTGTCGTTTAATATCTGACTTCTTTTATTACAATAATTCATAAATTCCGGCAACGCCCTGGCCACCGCCAACACAAGCGGTAACCATACCGTATTTCTGGTTTCTGCGCTTCATTTCGTTAAACAGTTGCACCGAAAGCTTGGCGCCTGAGCAGCCCAGGGGGTGGCCCAGGGCAATAGCCCCGCCATTTACGTTCAGTTTTTCGGTGTCGAGGTCAAGCTCCCGGATAACCGCCAGCGACTGGGCGGCAAAGGCTTCGTTCAATTCAATCTGGTCGATAGCATGCAACTTCAGGCCGGCCATTTTCAGGGCTTTTGGCACCGCGGCTACCGGCCCGATGCCCATTATCCTGGGCTCTACCCCGGCCACGGCATAGGATACCATGCGGGCGATGGGTTCCAGGTTAAGCTCTTTTACCAGCCGTTCCGACATCACCATAACGAATGAAGCGCCATCGGAAGTTTGTGATGAGTTGCCGGCTGTAACCGTACCTCCGGCTGCAAAGGCCGGCCGCAGTTTGGCCAGTACTTCCAGGCTGGTATCGGCCCGCGCCCCTTCATCGGTATCTACCACATACGAGCGGGTTTTTTTCTTGCCGTCCTGGTCAACGTAGGTCTCCTCAACGGTAACCGGTACAATCTCCTCTTTAAACTTACCTTCTTTGATGGCCTTTACCGCTTTCATGTGCGAATTATACGAGAACTCGTCCATATCCTCACGTGAAATCTTATAGTCAGCCGCCACCTGCTCGGCCGTCAGGCCCATACTGGTATAATACGTGGGGTTTTCGGTGGCTATTTTATAATTCAGGGCAGTTTTATACCCCATTACCGGCACCAGCGACATCGACTCGGTGCCTCCGGCAATAATAATATCGGCCATGCCGGCATGTATCCGGGCCGAAGCAATGTTAATGGCCTCGAGCCCCGAGCCACAATAACGGTTAATCATCATGCCCGGCACCTCAATAGGCAATGAGAGCAAGGCAATCATCCGCCCCATTTGCATGCCGGCTTCTGCCTCCTGCACTGCATTGCCCACAATCAGGTCATCAATGCGGGCGGGGTCTAAACCGGGGATAGAAGCGGTAAGGTGCTTAATTACCTCAGCCGCCAAATCATCGGGGCGGGTAAAACGAAAGCCGCCTTTTTTGGCTTTGCCAACCGCTGTTCTATATCCTGCTACTATATATGCGTCCATAGTTATAATGTTTTGTCTATTATCTAAAATCTAATTTCTAAGTGGCTTTTGCCCATTCAAAATCGCCTGGATACGCGCAAGTGTTTTCGGTTCCCCGGTAAGTGACAGGAACGCTTCCCGTTCCAGGTCGAGCAAGTACTGTTCACTTACTTCCTGGGGGTAAGACAGATCGCCACCGCACATGATCCAGGCAATTTTATTGGCAATTTTCACGTCATGGTCAGAAATGTAATTGCCCATGCGCATGCCCGTTACCCCGGCTGCTACCAGCGCCAGGCCGGAGCGGCCCTGCACCCGGATATTGGTAGCCGGCACCGGTTGCACATAGCCGGCAGCGGCCATAGCCAGCACAGCCGCCTTGGCATCGGCAAGCTGGCGGTTTTTATTTACCGTAATGCCATCACCCTTTTGTAAGATATTCATATCAAAAGCCTCGTAGGCTGAAGTGGCTACCTTGGCCGTGGCAATGTTCATAAAGGTGTTTTGCATGTCGTTCAGCTCCACATCACCGGGGGAGAAGCTATCGGAAATACGCTTGGTCAGTTCCTTGGTGCCCCCTCCGGCCGGGATGAGCCCTACGCCAACTTCTACCAGGCCGATATAGGTTTCGGCAGCAGCCTGCACGTGGTCGGCATGCAGGGTCATTTCGCAGCCACCGCCCAGGGTAAGCCCATGGGGGGCAACTACCACCGGCACCGGGGAGTAGCGCACCCGCATCATTGTATCCTGGAAGTGCTTGATCATAAAGTTGATCTCATCATATTCCTGTTCTATGGCGTACATAAATACCAGCGCCAGGTTAGCCCCGGCAGAGAACTGAGCGCCCTGGTTACCAATCACCAGGCCCCGGTAGTTTTCTGCGGCCAGGGTAATGGCTTTGTTAATGCCTTCAATTACTTCGCTGCCCAGGGTATTCATCTTGGTATGGAACTCTATGCCCAATACTTCATCCCCCAGATCGAAAAGGGTGGAGCCGGCATTGGACCACACAACCTTATTTTCACGCAGGTTATCGAGAATAATAAAGGCTTCGGCACCCGGCACCGGCTTATAGGCCTTGGTGGGGATATCGTAGTACTGGCGAACACCATCTTTAACCGCGTAGAACGAAGTAATACCGGCCGCCAGCATATCATACACCCATTGGTTGGGCTTATAGCCGGCCGCTTCCATCTTCTCTACGGTTTTGGCCACATCCACCTGGTCCCAGGTGTCAAACGGCCCTACCTCCCAGCCAAAGCCGGCACATACGGCATCGTCTATTTTGTATAATTCCTCCGTAATTTCCGGGATACGGTTAGAAACATATTGGAAGAGCCCGTAAAAAGCATCCCGGTAAAATTCCCCGGCTTTGTCTTTACCACCAAAGAGGACTTTAAACCGTTCTTTTACATTATCAATGGGCTTGGTAAGCTCCAGGGTGGCAAACTTAACCTTTTGTTTAGGCTTGTATTCAAAGGTTTCCAGGTCGAGGGTAAGAATTTTGGTCTTGCCCTTGTCATCCTTGGTCTTTTTATAAAAGCCCTGCTTGGTTTTATCGCCCAGCCAGTTATTTTCTATCAGTTTATTGATGGTGTCGGGCAGCTTAAAGGTATCCCGGGCCTCATCGTTTACCAGGCCTTCGTAAAGGTTATTGGCAACCTTCACCAGGGTATCCAGCCCTACTACATCGGAGGTGCGGAAGGTGGCCGACTTGGGGCGGCCGATCACCGGGCCGGTAAGTTTGTCCACCTCATCGATATTCAGGCCAAGCTTTTGCATGGCATCCACTACCTTTAAAATAGCATAAATACCCACGCGGTTGGCAATAAAGGCCGGGGTATCTTTACATAATACCGTTGTTTTACCGAGGAACCTGTCGCCATAATGCATCAGGAAATCGATAACGGCCGGGTCGGTCTCCGGGGTGGGGATGATCTCCAGCAAGGACAGGTAGCGGGGCGGGTTAAAGAAGTGGGTGCCACAAAAATGCTGTTTAAAATCATCCGACCTGCCGTCAAGCATCAGGTGGATAGGAATACCCGAGGTGTTGGAGGTAATGAGGGTGCCCGGGGTACGGTATTTTTCAACCTCGGCAAAAACCTGCTTTTTAATCTCCAGGTTTTCCACCACTACCTCCATCACCCAATCGCAGGCAGCAATGCCTTGCATGTCGTCCTCGAAGTTGCCGAGGGTGATACGGCTGGCAAAGCTTTTATGATAAAGCGCTGCCGGCTTGGCTTTCAGGGTTGACTGAAAAGCGCTGTTGACAATGCGGTTACGCACGGCTTTGTCTTCCAGGGTCAGCCCTTGCTTTTTTTCTTCTTCGTTCAGCTCACGGGGAACAATATCGAGCAGTAAGGCCTGCACGCCAATATTGGCAAAATGGCAGGCAATACGGGAGCCCATGATCCCGGAACCCAGAATAGCTACTTTTTTAATTGACCGGTTCATACGTACACTTTTTTATGTTGGCAAGCCAGCTTACAGTTTAGCTGGCGTGCCTAGTTGGTTTATGTTTTATTTATATACTGGTTTACGGTGTTCATTACCCTGAAGAAAGCTTCCAGGTCTTCTTGCGGGATGATCTTCTGCATTTCTTCATTAAACCCGCGTACTGTTTTGCGGGCGATATCTTTTTTACGCTTGCCTTCTTCCGTAAGGAAAATCCGTACCGAGCGCTTGTCTTGTTTATCCTGCTGTTTGTAGATCAGGCCCTTCTCTTCCATACTTTTCAACATCCGGGTCAGGCTGCGCGCCTCCATGCCCATCAGCGGGGCTATTTTAGTGGCCGGGGTACCTTCTTCGGAGTGGATATTCAGCAACACAAACCCCAAAGAGGTAGAAATATCATAGGGCAGGCCTATTTGATTGTACATACGAAATATGCCGTACCATACTGCCCGTACATGATAATCAATGGTCTCTTCCGGCTTCATAAGCCAAAACTATGAAAAAAATGTTATGCATGCATACTATTTCGCAAAAAAGTTATGCATGCATACTAAATTATACGGCTATGGTACGGAATTGGTTCAATTTATGTAAATTTGACCTGCGGCATCTTACGGAAAGTGCGCCACAACCATGAAAACGATTCGCAGCCTTTACCTGATTATCAACTATAAGACCTTATTGGTTACGGCCTTGTCGTTGGTTTCTACCTGGCTGTGCATGAAATATAATTACCAGGCCGACTTTCCTTTAACGCTGGTGGGTATTGCCATCGTCTTTCCTGTGGTGTTTTCTATCGACAGCGCCTACAAGCGCAGGGAGCGGGCCCTGGCGTTGCTGGCCGATTTTGATGCCCACCTGAAGGCCTTGTATATGGCCCCAAGAAACTGGCTAAGCAATATAGATGAGGCGTTTATGGTTACCTTTAAAGCGGCCTCGGTAGATGTTTATGCCTCGGTGAAGGACTTTTTCATCAGCAAAAAAAACGATGAGCAAAAAGAAAGGCATATTACCGATGCCCTTGCCCGGTTGACACAGGCAACACAGAAGTTACGCGATTATGATTTACCGGCCGGGGAGATGAGCCGGGTTAATCAGTATTTAAGCAAAATCCTGATTGATATAGAGAACCTGAAAACCATTTATTTTTACCGCACCCCAATTACCCTGCGGGCCTACAGCCGGGTGTTTATTTATTCGTTCCCGGTTATTTACGGCCCTTATTTTGTGTATGCCGCCCAAAGTTATTCCGTAGGGCTGGAGTACATGATGCCGGTGCTGTTTAGTTTTATCCTGGTAAGCCTGGACAACATCCAGGGGCATCTGGAAAGCCCTTTTGACCAGGTAGGTGAAGATGATATTAAATTTGATGTGGAAAAGTTTGAGCGTTTGCTTGCTTAGTTTACGGGTAGCGAGGGGGCAGAAAGGGGGCAATGCTAATCCCGGCCACCTTACTACGGGTGGGGCTATACGCATAAAAGATCAACGCTTGCTAAGGGTTGTGGGTAATATGCTGTGATGCAATATCGAAATGAAATGCTATCTTTGATTTGTGAAGAAATTATATATCATAGCAGGACCAAACGGAGTTGGCAAAACAACTCTTTCATATACCATTCTGCCTGAAATATTTGACTGCTACGAATTTGTAAATGCAGACGAAATAGCAAAAGGAATTTCACCATTAAACCCAGAGAAAGCAGGAATAAGATCTGGAAGATTAATGTTGCAACGAATTAAAGAGCTACTTGAGTTTAGTTAAAAATGCACAACAACGAAATTATGAAATTGTAATGCTCTTTTTGACTCTTGATTCAGTGGAGCTAGCAATTCAACGAGTTAGCACTAGAGTAAAAGAAGGAGGACACAATATCCCTATAGAAGTAATAAAACGAAGATATACAAACGGACTTCAAAATCTTTTTAATATTTTCATCCCAATTGTGGATAATTGGTTAATAGTAAATAATTCATCTGAAAAATTTGAGTTTATTGCTAAAGGGAACAAGGACAGAGTTATTGTGAAGAACGAAAAATATTGGTTAGAATTAAATAAAAGCTGGATTCAAGTACAAAATGCAACTTTTTTGTTAAACAAAAGACGCTCCATGATTTCCATGGGCGTTTCAAATTTAAATCTTTTTCTTGGCCTTTCGTT
>JALSJF010000087.1 GCA_026989505.1 Cyclobacteriaceae bacterium | reverse complement strand
AGGCCAACTTACTGCACTGGCCCAGTGTGCTATGTGCCGGGCCACACTGGAAACAAACGTGAGTAACGGCTCGGAAACCGTGCTGGCGGCCAACCTTAACTTTGGCATTCTCTACCTGTTTGCCGCCCCTTACCTTACCCTGGCAGCCGTAGCTTTTTTCTGGTACAGGCAGAGCAGAAAAAATAAAATCCCTGCCTGAATTACCGGTTTTATTTTTGTAAGAAGCTATGGAGTGTTAATTTTAGTTGACACAATATTTGCTGATGCTTAAAAAACCCATAGTTTACCTTGCCCCTGGCCTGGCGTTTATGATCATTGCCTGGCTGTTGCAGGTATTTGCCGGAGACTATTACAATTCCCGGGCTTACTTCACCCGGCTGGTGCAAGGGAACATTGATGACCAACTCCGTTTGATTGAGCAGGATATGGTGCCTGTGCTTGACAGTGTGGCTACGGTTGACATAGTTAAATTCAGCGATTTCAACCTGGAGGTCAGCCATGCCTACTATGTTTATCGCCAGAATGAATTGATCCTTTGGTCGAACTATAAGGTAGTGCCGCCCTTCCCGGTAGTAGCCGGTGATTTTGCCATTAAAGCAGTAACCCTCGATAATAATGTTTTTATTGCCCGCAAATGGCTGTCGGAGTCTCCTGCCGGCAAGCTTGCCATTGTTTCGTTGTTGCCTGTTTTTGTAGATTTTTCGGTACAAAACAACTACCTCGCGGATTTTGCCAATAAAAATATATTTCTGGGCCATGATGTCAGGGTAGTATTGATGCCTGAAAAGGGTGCTCTGCCCGTTGTTGTTCGTGGCCATACCCTGTTCTGGTTGGCCAACGACCCTGGTTTTGTGTTTGAAAACTCACCTTTTAACAAATGGCTGCTGGCCATTTACAGTTTGGCTATATTGTTGCTTATTACCGGTTTCTACCTGTGGGCGGCAACCCTGGCCAGGCAAAAAGGCAAATGGGTGTTGCTGCTGGCCGTATTACTGCTATGGCTTGGCCTGAAGGGGGTGATGTACTTGTCTGGTTTCCCCATGGTGTTTTTGGGGATAGACCTATTCGACTCCCGCTTTTATACGGTTTCTTTGCTTGAGCGCTCCTTTGGTGATATGCTGCTCAATACGGTTATGATCTTCCTGTTGAGCCTTATTGTGTTTAAGCACTATCGCCTGGTAAAGCCGGTGCAGGGCAACAGCAAGTGGCGGCAGCTTGGCTATGCTACCGGTATCTTCTTTTTACTCAATCTGGTAATTAACTACCAGTACCTGCAGTTGCGCACCATTTATTTTAACTCACAAATAAGCCTCGATATAACCCAGACATTGGCCTTTGATAACTTCAGGATACTCTCGGTGCTTGTTTTTTTGCTGATCAGCGCCAGCACCATGTTGCTCTTCCATGTACTTTTTAAAAGGCTGGAGCTGCTGGTGCCCCGGGTAAAAGATAAATTTATTGTCTTGCTTGGCGGCAGCCTGCTATTTTGGCTGTTTACCTACGGGGCCAATATGCCGGTGGCCAACTTGTTGGCCGTAACCATCGGGATCAGCCTGTTTCTCTTTGTCACGGGTATCCATCGCTCGCTGCAGCAGTTAAGTAATGCCATTACCGTGTATATTTTGTTTTGGCTTATTACCGAAGCGGCTATTGGCGGTTGGTGTATCAGCCAGTTTGAGCAGGTGCGGGAGACAAACGAGATGGTACGCTATGCCCAGAACCTGGCTGCTAAAAATGATTATATGGCCGAGTTTATGCTCCACCAGGCCGTAGTGGCTATACAAAAAGACCCGTCTATTTCTACCCGGCTCAGCAACCCCTTTCTGGCCAAAGATTTCATCGTCAAAAAAATTAAAGCCGGCTATCTGAATAAGTACCTTGATAAGTACAATATAGCCATCTACCTGTATTCTCATTCCGGTGAGGGCATCCCCGGCTTTGGCACCACCCTGGAATATCAGCGGATCAAAAGCCGCTATGCGTTACCGGAGAACAAAACCGAGTTTGCCAATATTTATATTCTTACCCAGGAAATTCGCAGCCTGGCAAAGCACTATATGGCTTTTGTGCCGGTTTCGCGTTACCGTAATGTAATCGGTTATATTATTCTGGATTTGCGCCAAAAACGACTGGTACCGCAAAATGTCTATCCGGAATTATTGGTGGACAACCGTTTTGTTGATTACCAGAAGCCGGATTATTCGTATGCTATTTTCGAGGGTAATATGCTTATCCAGAGTTCGGGGGAAATGGATTACCATTATTTTGATGCCACCAACCTGCCCGATAATAACCCTTTTGTACAGTATGGTTACCGGCATTATGTTTTACAGGACAATAAGGGCGATACGGTGGTGGTGAGTAAGGAAAGCCGTTATTTGTGGCAGGTCGTTTCCAATACCAATTTTTTGTTAACCGTGCTGATTGTACCCATCATCCTGCTTCTGGGCCTCTACCTCGGCTATCAACTGCAGCAGGGGCAGCAGATCTCGTATATTGCCCGCATTCAGCTATTCCTCAACCTGGCCTTCTTTATTCCCCTGGCCCTGGTAACGGTTACCACTCTAAGCTTTATTACGGCTTCTTTTAAGCAGGCCCTGATTGCGGGCAAGCTGGAAGAATCTTCCCGCCTGGCGGAACAAATTGAACGGGAAACCGATGCTTACCTGGTTGACGTTGCCGCTAAAGATTTGCTTACCGATAAAGTAACCGAGCTGGCTGATTATGGCCGTTTTGATGCCAATGTTTATGGCACTGACGGCCTGTTGATTACCACCACCGAGCCCGGTATTTTTAGTTCGGGCCTGCAATCGGTTTACCTGAACCCGGTGGCTTTTGCGCGTATTGTTGAGCAACATGAGCCAACTATTGTAGCCAGCGAACAAATTGGCAGTTTACGGTATTACACCACCTATGCTGCAATAAAATCGCCCGAGACCAACCGTTTGCTGGGGGTGCTGGCCATGCCGTTTTTCAGGGCCGAAAAAGCCATTGAGGCCAATCAGATTAGCGCCTTAACCACAATTTTGAATGTCTTTATCCTTATTTTCATTTTGGCCTTGCTGGCTACCTTTCAAACCTCAAGGTGGCTTACCGCCCCATTATTGCTGATCCGTGAGAAACTGGGGCAAACTTCTTTTTCGGGCGAGAATAAACCTATTGCGTGGAACTCGGATGATGAAATTGGTAAACTTATTGCCGAGTATAATAATATGCTGGTGAAACTGGAAGCCAGTAAGGAGGCGCTGGCCCGGTCACAGAAAGAAAGCGCCTGGCGCGAAGTAGCCCAACAGGTGGCCCATGAAATTAAAAACCCGCTTACCCCGATGAAGCTTACCCTGCAAAAGCTGGAGCAGGCGGTAAACAGGCAGGATAAGGAGTCATCGGCCCGGATAGCACAAACGGTTAAAAACCTCTTGCAGCAACTGCAAATGCTTAATGATATTGTTACTTCCTTCAGTGAATTTGCCAAAATGCCTATTCCCCGGAATGAAAAGATGAATTTGGCCGAACTGCTGCACGAGCTGGAAGTGTTTTTTGCCCACGAAGAAACGATTCATCTGGAGTTACAATTACATGCCGCAGAGGTATTTATCTCTGCTGATTATAAATTAATGAACAGGATCATTACCAACATAATCATCAATGCCGGCCAATCGGCCAAACAAGGGCAAGAAAAGGTGGCGGTAAAAATAAAGACAATGGCAATACCGGCAAAACAGGCCATCCAAATAATAATTACCGATAATGGTACCGGCATTGCTGCCGATGTGGTGGACAGGGTGTTTATTCCCAGGTTCAGCACCAAAAAAGAAGGTTCGGGAATTGGCCTGGCAGTGGCCAAGCATGGTATTGAGCATGCCGGGGGTACCATATGGTTTGAAACAAAATGGGGTGAAGGGACTACCTTTTATATGGAGCTCCCGCAAATTGAGTAGATGAGGGCACGGATACAGGCTTTATTGATCATTTTGGCCTTTGGGCCGCAGGCTTTCGGCCAGCAAGAGGGGCCTGTGCCCGGCCTTGATGATAACCGCAGGTGTAAAACCGTTGCTGCCAACCAACCCATTGCCGATGAGCATTTGATTGCCCCCGGCAGCATCATGCTTGTTGATTCCACCAAAAGCTATAAAATAGAAACCCTTTCGGCCCGCGAATTTATTGTCAGGGCGCCAACAGCCGGGCAGGTTGACGTCTGTTACCGGGTGCTGCCGGCCGCCTTGCAAAAGAAGTTTCGCCTGACCTCTGTTGGCAAGTATGATTCAACCGCCCTTTTCCGTCCGCCCAAAGGCAGCAACGGCCCCCTGATCTCCCGCAGGGAGGAACTGTTTGATTTGGGCGAGATTAACCAGGGAGGCCATATCAGCCGGGGGATTACCGTAGGCAACACCCAGGATTTATTTGTAAACTCGTCCCTCAACCTCAACCTGGAAGGAAAAATCAGCAATGACCTTAATATCCGGGCATCAATAACCGACCAAACCATTCCCTACCAACCCGAGGGTAACACCCAGCAGTTGCAGGACTTTGACAATGTGTTTGTCGAACTCTATAACGACAAGTTTTCTATTGTAGGCGGTGATGTAGTGTTGCAGAACAAGGATACGTATTTCCTGCGTTACCTGAAAAACGTGCAGGGGGGGCTGGTGTCGGTAAAAACCGCGGGCAGCACTTCCTCGTTGGGGCTCTCAGCGGCCAAGGGGCAGTTTGCCTCGGTAACGGTTGCGGTGGCCGAGGGTATTCTGGGGCCTTACAAAGTACCGTCACCGGCCAACCAGGGCTATGTGATTATTATTGCCAACTCCGAGAAAGTGTTTATTGACGGCAAACAGCTTGTCAGGGGCTATAATAACGATTATACCCTTGATTACAACCAAGCCGAAATTAATTTTACCAGCAATGTGGTTATTACCAATTATTCGCGTGTGCGTATAGATTACGAATATGCCGTACGCGATTTTACCCGTTCGGTAATGAGCATTAACCATACCCGGCAATTTGGTAAGCTCAGCCTGTCGGCTACCTATTATAAGGAGGCCGACAACCCCAACCGTCCCCTGTTCACGGAGCTGTCGGAAGCGGATAAGGGGCTGTTGCAGCAGGTGGGCAATGAGGTGGACAAGGCCGTGGTGACCAGCGCCCGGCAGGCGGAGTTCTCACCCGACAAGATTCTTTATTTTCTTAAGGATACGCTGACTGCGGATAACCGCCCCGTGCAGGTTTATCAGCATACTACGCAAAACTTAGCTACCCTGTACACCGTTTCATTTGTTGATGTTGGGGCGGGTAAAGGTAGCTATGTGATTAAGGAATACCTGGCCCAGGGCCGGGTATATGCCTGGGTAGGGCCGGGTAAAGGCAGCTATGCCCCCTATAAGCAACTGGCGGCCCCTAACAAAAAGGAGATGCTGAGCTTGCGGGCCGGTATGCAGCTCAATCAATTCGCGGAAGTATATGTTGAGTCGGCTTTTTCTAATCAGGATAAAAACCTGTTTTCCGGCATAGGCAATGAAACCAATAAGGGGTATGCCCTCAAAGGGGGAATCAATATAAAAGATCAGCCCGTTACCGGTTTAGGGGATTACAAACTACAGTTGCTGGCTGATATTGAATATCTCGAGCAGAATTTTCTGGCTATCGACCGTTTCCGCAGGGTTGAGTTTGACCGTGACTGGAGTTATAAACCCCTTGATACGTTGCCGGCACAGGATTTAATTATCAGTACCGCCATTGGCTTGCGCAAAGATGCCGGCAATGGTTTTTTATACCAATATAATAACCGCAACAAAGAAAACCAGGTAGTGGGCGCCCAGCACCTGCTTACAGTGAATAAGTTGTTGGGTAAATTACAGGTTAACGCCAATGGCCTGTCAACCCGGAGCAACCTTTATCTCAACAAGGTGGCTGCCTGGAACAAAGTTTTTGCCGAAACGTACTTGCAAGGCAGTATCCAGCCCGGCTATCGTTACCAGCTTGAGCAAAACACCGTGCGCACCATGACTGACTCCCTGGTATCCTCGGCCAACTATTTTGCTATTCATGAAGTGTTTATCCGCAATAACCCGGCTGCCCGGACTAAGTTTGAGCTCGCTTATGCTACCCGTAATGACCGGGCCCCGGTAAACGGGGAACTCCGGCAGGCGGGTAAAGCGGATAATGCCCGGGCCCGGCTAACCAGTACCCTGGGCGGCCACGCAATCAGCATGGTACTCAACTACCGGATTTTTGATGATATGTTGAAAAATGATGCGGTAGAAAGCATTACCGGCCGTGTGGACTGGACAGGCGATATCATCAAACAGGTTTGGCGCAGCGAACTCAACTACTCGGTGGCCAATGCCCGGGTGCCCAAACGCGAATATGTTTTTATTGAGGTGCCCACCGGCCAGGGAACACATACGTGGCGCGATGATAACGGGGATGGGATTAAAGACCTGAACGAGTTTTATGAGGCTATTTTTTTCGATGAAAAGAATTATATCAAACTTTATGTTAACACTAGCGAGTTTATTGATGCCTATGAGAATGTTTTTAATTACCGCGCTACCCTGAAAGCCCCCAAAAACTGGCGGCAGAAGCCGGGCATCCTCAACCTTTTGGCCAGGATATCGAATACGACCTCCTGGGCTTCGCAGTACCGCACCACCGAGAATACTATGCCGGCCAGGTTGATACCCTTTTTAAGTGATATAGATGAGGATCAGGTGCTTTCGCTGCGTGAGGCTTTGCGCACCACTTTTTTTATCAATAAATCAAACCCAAAGTTCGGTTTGTATGTAGGCTATGCCACTTTCCGGAAAAAATACCTTTATACCAATGGTTTCGAGAGCCGCGATGATGAAGAAGTAAACCTTACCATCCGCTGGAATATCAACCGGGTTTATAACCTTAAGCTGCGCAGCCTCTCCGCCACCCGCCTTAATCGCAGCGATTACCTTGCTGGGCGTAATTATGATATCAAAGCTTACGAAATAGGCCCTTCTTTTTCGTGGCAGCCCAAGCCTACTTTCCGGCTTACCGGCAGGTACACTATGGGTATCAAAAACAGTTATAATTCCAGCGAAAAGCCTGGGCAGGCTGCATTAAGCGAGATTATAGGCGAGTTAAAAATGGGCCTGGCGGCTAAATACATGCTCAACGCCACGGCAAAGTTCAGCAAGGTGGCCTATGATGGCAATGAACTTACGCCCCTGGGCTATGAGATGCTGCAGGGGTTAAGGCCCGGGGATAATTTTTCCTGGTCGGTTGGCTGGCAGCAGCGGTTGCTCAACGGCCTGCAGATCAACCTGTTTTACGAGGGCCGCAAGCCTGAGGGGGTGGCCATTATTCATAGTGGCCGCGCCTCGGTAAGCGCCTTGTTCTGAGGCGGAGGGTTCAGGCGAATCTTCATGCAGCTAAAACCCTTTTCGAAGCCGAAATATCTTTCGATTGCCTTTGGTGGCCATTATGTTGAGGTAGCTGAAGAAATCCATCGTAACATATTCTTCATCTCCGGGCCATATTTGCTGGGTATGCAGGGCCACCAGGTCATTTTCGGCTAACGCCCGGACAAAATTGACGCTTTTCCCGGTTTTTCAATGCTGCGGGCTAACCGTAAAGATGACCCCATAACCGTCAGGGTCTGTTATTTCAAGGCCATTTTTTTGCCAGTAGGGGTTTTTGGATTTTACCAGGGGGATACCCAGGGTGGCAAGACGTTTTTTGAGGGTGTTTAATTCGGCTGTGGAACTGAGGTAGAAAACAAGTAAATCATCATCATCGGGGTGATGGTGGGCTTTGGTGTTGGATTCGGTGAACTCTAAATGCCAATCAGCATTGGGCCGCCCAAGAAATACGCCATTATAGTGGTCATGGTTTGCAAAATGCCCCAGTACCTCAAGGCCTGCTACCTTCGTGTAGAAGTTAACCAGTAACGGTAAATTATCCGTATGGCGGGCGTATCTGAATTTCATTTTTATCTTATTATCAACTAACGGATGTAGGTACGGGGCGAGGCAGTCATATCATCAGCGTATCAGTCCACGGAGTAATAAAGTTAAATAAATTATACTGAAACCTGCCCGACTGCCTGGTCAGGCGTGTGTCAGCATAGAATAAAACTGCCATGACTACGTACCGATTGTTGGGCTTTGTTTTTAATTCTAGTCATAATGAAATCTACAAGCATAAATTTTCAGTTCGTCCTCAACAACTTGGTAGACTAGCCGATGTTCATGATCTATCCTCCTTGACCAATAGCCTGCGAGGTCATACTTAAGAGGTTCTGGTTTCCCAATCCCGTCAAATGGGGATCTTTTAATATCCTTGATAAGTTCGTTGATTTTTTTAACTAATTTCTTATTAGCCTTTTGCCAGTAAAGATAATCTTCCCAGGCATTCTCGGTAAAGGTAAGAAGCATATCAATTTTCCAACTTAGGATTTATGGTTTTACCTAACTTCATTTGTTCAATGGACTCGTATAACCTGTCGGCATTTTTCTTAGAACTTAACAAATGCATGGTCTCCATTATTGAATTGTATTCATCAAGTGAGATCATTACTGTCCCCTTTCCACTTTTTCTTTTAATAACAAGTATTTCATTATTATCTTCTACGCTGTCAAGGTACCTCTTCAGTCCGGCTCTAAATTCTGAAAAATTAGCTGCAATCATTATTATTAAATTGATAATACGTACAAGTATACGTACTTAAACAATAAAATGTTTCTTTTTTTAGGATAATTTCGTAAAACAAAGCCTGCTTCCATATAAATTAGAAGATAACGATTTTACCCTTTGTTGTGCCGCCTACTGCATCTGTTCTTTCAGCGTGCGCATCAGGTTATTGGCAAAAACAAAGTCATTAAAGGCCTTTTCTTTGGCCTCAATAATTTCTTCTTTGGTGCCGTCCCATACCTTGTGCCCCTGGTACATAAACATGATGTAATCGCCAATTTCCATCACCGAGTTCATGTCGTGCGATACCACCACGGTAGTGGTCTTAAACTCATCGGTTAGGTCTTTAATCAGGTTGTCAATCAGAATGGATGTTTGCGGGTCGAGACCTGAATTTGGTTCGTCACAGAACAGGTATTTGGAATTGTTTACCAGTGCGCGGGCAATACCCACCCGCTTTTTCATCCCTCCGCTAAGTTCCGAGGGCATGAGTTTATTGGCGTTTGCCAACCCCACGCGCGACAGTACGTTGTTGACCCGGTCGCATTTTTCGTCCAGCGGCATTTCGGTCAGTACATCCAGTGGAAACCTGACGTTCTCCTCTACATTTTTAGAATCGAACAGGGCCGCCCCCTGAAAGAGCATGCCTATTTCCCTGCGGATTTCAATTTTCGCTACCCGGGTGGCATGCACAAAGTCGCGGTTGTCGTAAAGTACATCACCCTCATCGGGCTGCTCGAGGCCCACAATGCATTTTAACAGCACACTTTTGCCGGTACCGCTGGCGCCAATAATCATGTTTACCTGTCCGGGTTTAAAAACAGCCGAAATACCTTTCAGTACCTGTTTGTTACCAAATGTTTTCGCTATGTTTTTTACCTCAATCATTTTAAAAGGCTACCAGGTATTCTGCTAAAAGTTGTGCCAGCAGGTAATCGGCTGCCAGAATGGCAATCACACTGTTGGTTACGGCACTGGTGCTGGCCTTGCCCACCTCCAGGGCGCCTCCGGTAGTAAAATATCCCATAAACGAGGAGATGGTAGAAACCAGGAAGGCAAAAACAAAAGCCTTGATCATGGCAAAAATCACCATAAACTCGTTCAGTTGGTTTTGAATACCAAAGGTGTAGTCCTGGGTTGTAATCACCCCGGTAAAATCTGCCGCCACATAGCCGCCCAGCAGGCTCAGGAAGGCCGAGAAAATTACCAGCAGGGGATAGGTGAACAAGGTAGCCAGCAGTTTGGGCAGCACCAGGTAGGAGGCCGAATTAATGCCCATTACCTCCAGGGCGTCAATTTGTTCGGTAATGCGCATGGTGCCCAGTTCACCGGCAATATTGGAGCCCACCTTACCGGCAAAAATGATCCCGATGATGGTGGGCGCCAGCTCCAGCAGCACCATATCGCGTACAACCAGGGCCACCACATAATTGGGGATTAAGGGGCTCACCAGGTTATAGGCTGTTTGAATGGTGGTAACCGCCCCCATAAATACCGAGACAATGGTGATTAAAACCACCGAGTCGGTACCGATTTTTACACTTTCATCAATAAAAAGCCGGGCATAGGTTTTAAACGATTCCCGGTTGGTAAACAGGGTACCCAGGAAAATAAAATATTTACCGATACTTTTTATCAAACCTTTTTTGCTTAAAATGCTTTATTTTCGGAAAGATAAAAAATCTTGTAGTAAAGGCGTAAATAATCGGGGTGTTACTTTTAAAGTGTTCGCGATATTTACCTTAAAGCTACGGGATGGCATAATTTAACTTTTGTTGATAATGAAGAAAGCAATAGCAGTTACGGGTGGCACGAAAGGCATTGGCCGGGCAATTATTAACCTTTTTGCCGATAAGGGCTTTGATATAATTACCTGCTCGCGCAGCAAAGCCGACCTGGAAGGGTTGAAGGCCGAAATTATGGTTAAAAACCCCGGGGTAGTACTCGAGGGGGTTGAGGCCGACCTGAGCGGTAAAGAAGGCGTGGATGTGTTTGTGCAGTTTGCCCGTACCCATGCGGCCGAGTTGAAAATATTGGTAAATAATACCGGCATGTTTTTGCCGGGTCAGATACATACCGAGGAAGAAGGTGTTTTTGAACAAATGCTGGCCACCAACGTAGGTAGCGCCTACCACATTACGCGGGGCCTTATCCACCATATCATCAATAATAAAGGACATATTTTCAACATGTGTTCTACGGCCAGCATTACCCCGTATATCAATGGTGGCAGTTACTGCATAGCAAAGTATGCTTTGCTGGGGATGAGTAAAGTGCTGCGCGAGGAAATGAAGGATCAGGGCGTGCGGGTTACCGCCATCCTGCCCGGGGCTACCATGACGACCAGTTGGGCTGAAACCGACCTGCCCGAAGAACGGTTTATGCGGCCCGAAGATGTAGCCCATGCTATCTGGGGCGCCTACGCCATGTCCGACAGAACAGTGGTAGAAGAAATAGTCATGCGCCCCCAACTGGGGGATATTTGACGTTTTGCTGAGGCGGACAGGGCCGGCTCAGTAATTAAAGTTAATTTCTTTGCCCGCATAAAATGCTTTTAGTTTCTCCAGGGTAGCCCGCGAGGCCTCATCCCAGGGGTTTTGCTGGATAAACAGTAGTTGCAGCCTGGTTAGGCCGGTAATGCCGTAGGGCAGGGTGGTGATATCGTTGTTGGAAAAATCCAGGTCTTCCAGGTTTTCCAGGGCCAGTATTTGTTGTGGGAACTCCTGAAAATAATTGTGGTTTATATGCAGTACTTTAAGGTTCTTCAGTTGCTTAATTGACTCGGGCAGATAACTTAGTTTATTATGGTGCAGATAAAGCTTTTCCAGGTTTTTAAGCTCGCCAACTTCATCGGGGAGATGATAAATTTCATTATTGGAGATATAGAGAATTTTAAGCCGCTGTAAATTATTGATTTCCGGGGCAATTTTTTTGATTTTGTTAAAATAAAGATCGGCAATTTCAAGGGAATCAAGCAAATAGAAAGAGGGGGGAAGGGCTTCAATCTGGTTATTGTAGATAGCCAGGTCACGCAGATAAACAAATTGGTTAAGGCTGTCGGGCAGGCTGGTGATTTGGTTGTCGGTAAGCCTTATGCTGCGCAAAGCCGGCATTTGCCATAAAGAAACCGGCATCCCGGTTAAATCACAATGAATCATCGAGATGGTTTTAATGCCCGGGAGTTCACGGGTAAGCCTTGCCGCAGGGTCAATCGGGTTCATGCTTAAGCTAATCTCATATAAACGCTTGTTTTTCCTCAGCCGGGCCGGTGGCCGGGTAAAATTATTTTTAGCAAGGATAATTACTTCAAGGTTTTTCAGTTTTTTTATCCCCCGGGGCAGTTTTGTAAGGTTATTGCTGCCGAGCCTGAGCTTGGTGATTGTTTTGCTACGTTTAAACTTAAAACTATGTTGATCAAGCTTATTGTCCGACAGGTCAAGATAAGTCAGCCTTTTCATGAGCTTGCCGGGGATGGTTGTCAACTCATTGCCCCGTACCTCCAGGTGTTTGAGATTATAGAACTCTTTTAGGTAACGGGGCAGCTTTTTTAACCCTACATTAGAGAGGTTTAGTTCTTCGGTACCACGGTCAAGGGTTTGGCTGGCGGCAAACCGCTCTTTGGCCTCTGCCAGCAGGGCTAATTCCCGTTCTTTGCGCCATACCTGCCGTAACGAGTCCCTTTGTTCCGGGGTAAGGGTTCTTTTTTTACCCCCAATAATTAGCTCTTTCTGGCCAAAACATGGCTGTAGCAAGCCAAGCATAGCCGGTAAAATCAACAAATAAAATCGCATGGGTTCAAAATGCAATTTATTCGTGTAAATTGCAAATATTATTAAGTTTTTCAACTTGAAAAATCGTACTTTTGGACAATTAAAACCAACCAGTTCCAGTTAATCTTTATTGATTGCATTTCACGAATATGAGCGAAGGAAAAACCCAGTCTAACAAGGAGTATTCAGCAGAAAATATCCAGGTTTTAGAAGGCTTAGAGGCAGTTAGGAAACGTCCGGCCATGTATATTGGCGATGTGAGTATAAAAGGCCTGCACCACCTTATCTGGGAGGTGGTGGACAACTCTATTGATGAGGCTATGGCCGGCCATTGCGACCGGATTTATGTGACAATCCATAAGGATAACTCCATTACCGTAAAGGATAACGGCCGGGGTATCCCCACGGGTATGCATACCAAAGAAAAGCGCTCGGCCCTGGAGGTGGTGATGACTGTACTGCATGCCGGGGGTAAATTTGACAAAGACACCTATAAGGTTTCGGGTGGCTTGCATGGGGTGGGGGTTTCTTGTGTAAACGCCCTGAGTGACCCGTTGCATGTAACCGTACACCGTGAGGGCAAGGTATTTGAGCAGGAATACAGCAAAGGCAAGCCGTTATATCCGGTAAAAGAGGTTGGCAAGGCCGAAGATACGGGTACCACGGTGCATTTCAAGCCCGACCCGTCAATCTTTACGGTTACCGAATACGTCTATGAAACCGTGGCTACCCGTTTGCGGGAGTTGGCTTATCTGAATGCCGGCATTCGCCTGTTCCTGGAAGATGAGCGTGAGCAGGACGAAGATGGCGAGAACCTGAAAGATGAATTTTTCTCTGAAGGGGGCCTGGCCGAATTTGTGGACTACCTTGATTCTACCCGGGAGAAGCTTATCTCGTCCACCATTTTTATGGAGGGGGAAAAAGGGGGTGTACCCGTGCAAGTGGCCATGAGCTATAACACTTCCTATACCGAAAATGTGGTGAGCTATGTAAACAATATCAATACCATTGAAGGCGGCACCCATGTATCCGGCTTCAGGCGGGCCCTTACCCGTACGCTGAAGTCCTATGCCGATAAATCAGGCTTGCTTGATAAAGTGAAGATAGATATCAGTGGTGATGACTTCCGGGAAGGGCTGACGGCTGTGATTTCGGTAAAAGTGGCCGAGCCGCAGTTTGAAGGGCAGACCAAGACCAAGTTGGGCAACTCCGAGGCCATGGGGGCCGTGGACCAGAGTGTGAGTGAGATGCTGCAAACTTATCTGGAGGAAAACCCTAAAGATGCCAAAGTAATTGTAAACAAGGTTATTCTGGCGGCTCAGGCGCGGCATGCGGCCCGTAAAGCCCGCGAGATGGTGCAGCGCAAGAACGTCCTCAGCGGCACCGGCCTGCCCGGTAAGCTGGCCGATTGCTCCAACAGCGATCCGGCTGTCAGCGAAATCTACCTTGTAGAGGGGGATTCGGCCGGAGGCTCGGCAAAACAGGGCCGCGACCGGAATTTTCAGGCCATACTGCCGCTCAGGGGTAAGATACTTAATGTAGAAAAAGCCCAGGAGCACAAAATATATGAGAACGATGAGATCAAGAACATCATCACCGCCCTGGGGGTTAGCTTTGGCACCGAAGAGAGCGAGAAAGCCCTGAACATGGACAAACTCCGCTACCATAAGATTGTTATCATGACGGATGCCGATGTGGACGGCAGCCATATCCGCACCCTGATCCTTACCTTTTTCTTCCGCTATATGCGCGAACTTATCGAAAGCGGCTATATTTATATTGCCTTGCCACCGCTTTACCTGTTAAAAAAGGGCAAGCAGGAACGCTATTGCTGGAATGATGCCGACCGGGACAGGTTTATCAAGGAACTGGGCGGTGACAAAGAGGATTCGGTGAGCGTGCAGCGCTATAAAGGTTTGGGTGAGATGAACCCCGAGCAATTATGGAATACCACCATGGACCCGGAACACCGCAGCCTGAAGCGGGTTACCATAGAATCCGCAGCCGAGGCCGACCACCTGTTCTCCATGCTGATGGGCGATGAAGTAGCCCCGCGCAGGGAGTTTATCGAGCGCAATGCCCGCTACGCCAATATTGATACCTGATTTTAGGGCCCGGGGTGCAACCTTTAACCGGGTAAGGCAGTCTTTATACTAAACAGATTTCTCATGCGCGCAATACTTTTCGTTTTAGCAGCGCTGGTGGTAAGCCAGTCGTCTGCCCAGGATTTTAAAAAACATATTAAGCCCTACACGTCATTGGTGGTGGCCCGGGGTGTAGATGCCCGGCTGGTACAGTCGCCTGCCATGGATATTACGTTAACTACCCATGGGGTGGACCCCAGTGACGTAATTGTGGAGAACCGGGGCGATGAGCTGCGTATTAAGGTAGCTACCAAAGCCTTGTGGCAGGAAATGCAGGATAACCACTGGTGGGTAAGGGTTGAGGTACCGTATAAGGAATTGAAATCAGTGGAAGCCCTCACCGGGGCCCGGGTGCGCAACACCGCCCCGGTGCAGGTAGAGGTACTTGACCTGGCTGCCAGTATGGGGGGTAGCTTAGAGATGAATGTAGAAGTGAAGGATTTGCTGGTAGCTACTGACATGGGGGCGATGGCCGAAATAGAGGGCAAGGCAAAAAGCCTGAAAGTTACGGCTTCTATGGGCTCAAATATTGATTTGGGCGGTTTAGAGGCCGACTATGTTAAAGCTAAATCATCTATGGGCAGCAACCTGGAAGTACGGGCGCTGGTTGAATTTGAGGGCACGGCCACCATGGGCGGCATGATTTCGGTTAAAGGCCATCCCGAACGGTTTTACGAAAACACCGGCATGGGCGGTGAAATTACCGGAGGCAAAAGCAATTAACCCGAAAAATTCATATGAATTTTTCGGGTTAATTGGTAAACAGGTGTTTGTCAGTTAATTTTCATCATTATTCATGATTTTCGTGAATAAACCGGGTTAATTTCCTGTACCTTTTAGCAACCCCGTTGGTGCAAAAATAATCTGTGACAATCCTGTCTCCCTGAACTTAATAACGGTCATCCAAAGCAAAAACAGGCTTTCGCTTCATCCAGCGGCCGCGGGTAAAGTCGGGAAAATGTACGGGCTCACTGCCCCCTGCTATTGATTGCTCCGAAAGCGGGGTGATAGCGCTCCAGGCAGCGGCATCATAGGCATCGAGTGGCGTGGGGGCCTGCCGTTTAACAGACTCTACAAAAGCATGGATGACAAAGAAGTCCATGCCGCCATGGCCGGCCCCCTGGGCTTCGGCACCGTATTTGCGCCACAAGGGGTGGTCGTATTTCTCCATATACGCTTTATCCGGCTCCCAGCGGTGCGGTTTTTCGCTAACCCCCTGAATATAGATAGAGTCGTTCAGGTCCATCCACAGGCCTTCGGTGCCCTGTACCCGGAAGCCCAGGGAGTAAGGCCGTGGGGAGTTGGTGTCGTGCTGTACGGTGATGGTTTCGCCATTTGCCGTACGGATTACCGTAGTAATGATATCACCCAGTTTAAAGTTGATTTTGGCATTAGGGTGGTCTTTTCCGGCCTGGTCAACAATGTATTTGTGCAGGCCGCGGGCTTTGGTGGCGGTAGAGGTGAGGTAATCGAAGCGGTTGCCACGGTTGATGTTGAGGTACTCCGCCACCGGCCCGATACCGTGGGTAGGATAAATATCGCCATTGCGGTGAATGGAGTGTTCGGTGCGCCAGCGGGCCTCGGAATAACCTTTTTCGCCAAATTCAACACCACCCCCGTAAGGTTGTTTGCCGTTATTAAATTTCACCTCGCGTAAATCGTGCTGATAGCCGCACTCAAGGTGGGTGAGTTCACCAAACAGGCCTGCACGCACCATTTGCAGTACTGCCATCACATCCCTGCGGTAGCATACATTTTCCAGGATCATTACCGGCACCCCGGTGGCCTCATGGGTGTTCACCAGGTCCCAGCATTCTTCCAGGGTGTTGGCGGCCGACACTTCCACCCCGGCATATTTACCGGCTTTCATGGTGTCAACGGCCATGCGGGTATGCCAAAGCCAGGGGGTGGAAATCACTACCCCGGCAATATCTTTTTCGGCCAGCAGGTTAAGGTAGGCCGTTTCGCTGCCGGTAAATTCTTTGGCGGCCGGTTTGCCCGCTTTGCTGATCAGGGCCTGTGATTTTTGCAGGGCATCTTTATCAATGTCGCAGATAGCCACTACCTCAACGTCACTCCTGCGCAGCAGCAGGTGCAGGTGGTTGCGGCCCCGCAGGCCAACGCCAATCAGGGCCAGTTTAACTTTGCGGTCATCTTTGCCCGTCACAATTTCCGGGAATGACATCAACGACAGCCCCAGGCCAGCGGCAGAGGTGGTCTGAATAAATTTTCTGCGATCGATACGGGATAATCCTGCCATGATACTAACTTAGTTTAACGCACTTACCGTTTTATTTACAATTTTATTCATTTCCGGCATAAGCGCCATACCGCTGCTGTAAAGCGTTAGCTGGTTGGCCGCCCGGTGGTAATTATGTTCGGCATAGCGGGTGGTGTAGTAGCTATCGTTATTAAGATAGTCGGTAAGCATGCGCAAACCCATGAGGAAAGGCATATAGGGTACGCTATTGGCAAACTGGCTGGTTTCTGCCTTGGTGATGGCGTTGCCCAGGGCTTTGATAAAAGCCGGGGTAAAAGCAGCAAACACCTGCCTGTTGAAAAACGTGCGGCCGGTATGCGGGTCGTCTTCTACGGTAGTACTGGCCAAACTGCGGATGGCATCACCAAAGTCAAGGGGAATGTAGCCCGGCATCAGCGTGTCGTAGTCAACCACACAGAGGCCCCGCTGCTGCCCGTCAAACAGTAAATTGCTCAGTTTGGTGTCGTTATGCACTACCCTTAGGGGGCAATGGTGAACTATATTGTGGTAAATTTTCTGCACCGCAGAAATATTTTCTTCAACCAGCCGGATTAACCAGGCGGCCTTTCTGAGCCGTTGTTTACCGGCCGTACCAAGACTGGCCTGAAACTGTTGGTAGCGCCAGTCGATATCGTGAAACCTGGGGATCGTGATGACCATTGCTCCGGGGGGCAGACCGCTTAAAGCTTTCAGGAATTGTCCGAACATGCGGCCGGCTTCCGTGGCCAGTTGCCGGTCCCCAGCCCTGATATAGGTATTGCCGTCAACATAAGGGTACAGCCGCCAGTACGCACCGGCCGGGGAGCGGTAGTAGTTTTTGTCCCCCGAGTTAACGGTTGTCAGGTGTCCGGGTGGGTTGGGAAGCAGCTCAAAATGTGCCGTTACCTGCTTGATATTGTGCATCAGGCCTTCCACATCTTTAAAAATATGGTGGTCGATTTGTTGTAAAAAGTACCGGGGCTTACCGGTGGCCTTGTCGGTTACCTTATAGCTCCGGTTAATCAATCCGTGCCTTACCGGCAGCACCGCATAATCTCTTCGGGGAATAGCAAAATGATTGAGGATTGCTGCGGCTTCAGCCAGGGGCATGTTATTCGAAATCGGGGTAGAGCAGATACTTTTTTCTGGTTTCCTTAAAGGCATCCAATTGTGGCACCCAGGTTTTTTCAATTTCTGCGGCCGTCAGGCCCTGTAGTATTTGTTGCCGCAGCAGGCTGCTGCCGGCCAGTTTATCAAAGAAATTAGCGCTGGTAAAAAAATCTTTGCCACCCCCGAATTTAGTATAATACGTCATCAGATACGACAAGGTAAACTGCGGGGCAGCAACTTTTCTCAGGTCAACCCCATAACAGGTTCTGTTCTGGTGCTTGGGGTATTTCGACATGCCCTCGATGCTTACCGGAGTGAAACTGAAGTTGCCAAAAGCCGGGTCCGGGTAGCCAATTACCTGAAAAGGGTAGGGGGTACCCCGGCCGATACTCATCACCGTAGGTTCAAAAAAGCAAAGTGAAGGGTATAAGGCTATAGCCTGGGCGTTGGGTAGGTTGGGGGAAGGCTTTACAGGTAAGGTGTAGTGGTCGTTATGGGTATAATTATTTATTTTAATTACCTGTAAATCACACTTCCCGTTTGCCAGCCAGCCTTCACCGTTAATCATTTGTGCCAGCTCGCCCAGGGTGAGGCCATATACTACCGGGATAGGGTGCATGCCTACAAACGACTTAAATTCCGGTTCCAGCACCGGGCCGGCAACATAATGCCCATTGGGGTTGGGGCGGTCGAGCAGAATCAACGGTTTATTGAATTCGGCACAGGCGTCCATCACATAGTGCAGGGTGCTGATGTAGGTATAAAACCGTACCCCTACATCCTGGATATCAAAAACCACCACCTCAATATCGGCTAAATCTTCTTCTGTGGGCTTACGGTGTTTGCCATAGAGTGAGATAATCGGGATGCCTGTTCTGGGGTCAATACTGTCGGCAATCTTTTCCCCGGCATCGGCATCACCCCGGAAACCGTGCTCAGGGGCAAAAATTGTGCGAACCTCAATCCCCAGGGACAGCAGCGAGTCCACCAGGTGGACAGGGCCAAGGGTGGAGGTGTTGTTTACCACCAGGGCTACGGTTTTTCCTGCCAGCAGCGGCAAATAAACATCTGTCTGCCTGACCCCCGGGGTTATGGCCGTAGGGGCATCTTGTTGTGTCAACGGCTTACAGGCACCCAGGGCGAAAGCAAACAGCAGGTACGGTAATAAGGCTTTCATAAGCAAAATATTTCCTATAAATATAGCTTTCCGGTACCTAAACGGGAACAACAGGCGAAGATTTAATTTTAGCGGTATGTAATTATCATCACAGTTTATAAAAAATGCCACGTGCATCTTTGTAAAGTTCATTTAATGTGGATTATACCCAACAAGGGTATAGATTAGGTAAAAAGCATATGAATGCTATAGGTTAAAGGAAAGAAAATGGTTTCTACTGTAGATTTTGAAGTTAAGGATTTCACCAGGGAGGTGCTGGAAGACAGCCATAATGTACCGGTGTTAGTAGATTATTGGGCCGAGTGGTGCGGGCCTTGTAAATTTCTTGGCCCTATTGTAGAAAAGCTGGCCGGAGAGGCCAACGGTAAATGGAAACTGGTAAAGGTAAATACCGAAGAACACCCGGCCATAGCAGCCGAATGGGGTATTCGCGGCATTCCTAACCTGAAACTGTTTTATAAAGGCGAAGTGATTGACGAAGTGGCCGGGGCCATGCCCGAAGCGGATATGCGCAGGTGGTTGGCAGAGAAGTTACCCTCAAAAGCGAAAGCCCTGACCATGGAGGCGGCAAAGTTGCTGGAAATGGGCAAGATTGACGAAGGAGTGGCCAAACTTGAGCAAGCTTTACGCGAAGACGACTCTTTACAGCAGGCTAAAGTTTTGTTGGCCCGGCAAAAGTTGTGGCAGTCGCCAGCAGCGGCTATGGCTTTACTGGCGGATATAAAATATCTGGAAAGGGCCAGGGAAATATTGCTGATAGCGGAAGTGCTAAGTAAAAAGGAGGCTGATTTTCCTGCCGGCACAGCGAAAGCGGAAGTCTGGCAGGGGCTGGAGGCCCTGCGGCAGCAGGATTTTGCCAAAGCCCTGGAACACCTGATCAGGGCGATTATAATGGATAAACCCTATGCCGATGAACTTGCCCGCAGGCTGACCATTGCCCTGTTCCATTACCTGGGCGAAAGCAATGAAATTACCCGGGCCTACAGGCGCCAGTTTGATATGGCCCTGTACTAAAAATAGTGTGGAAATGAAACATTGGCCCTTAAAACGCGTAATTTTACTCAGCCTTGGCCTTGCCATGGGCGCCCTTGCGGGGTATGCGTATTGGTTTTTTATTGGTTGTAACCAGGGCAGTTGCCTGATTACTTCCAGGGCGTCCAACAGCACTTTGTACGGGCTGGTCATGGGAGGGCTGCTGGCAGGTAGCGTATGGGATTATATAAACAAGGAAAATAAAGTAGAAGATAAATCGTAAAACTATGAGCTATTATTATAATAAAACCGTGTCCGGTGAATTCAACCAGGTGGTTGAAAAAGTAACCGAAGAATTAAAGAAAGAAGGCTTTGGTGTGTTAACTGAAATTGATTTTTCAGGAACGATCAAGAAAAAGCTTGATAAGGATATGCCGGCCTATAAAATACTGGGGGCTTGTAACCCCAATTTTGCCTACCAGGCGTATCAGGCCGAAGACAAAATTGGCACCATGTTGCCTTGTAATGTAATTGTGCAGGATGCCGGTAATGGTAGTATTGAAGTTTCAGCCGTTAACCCGGTGGCTTCGATGATGGGTATTGAAAACGATAGCCTTGGCGATATTGCCGGTGAGGTAAAAGCCCGCCTTGAGCGGGTGATTGACGCCCTATAACCCGGATTATTCTCACAACTAGCGCAAATAATCCGGATTAAAAATAATGAGGCTGTTCCTGAAAGGGGGCAGCCTTTTTTTAGCAAACGCTTAGGGTTACTGCTTAATCACCTTATAGGTATGTACCCTTCCATCGACCAGGGTTTTGATAAAATAAATACCCCGTTTTAGGTTTTGCGTACTAAACGTAAGGGCGCCATTTTCAAGCTGCATTTTTACAGGCATAACATTCCCGCGGATATCATAAAAAGTAACCGCCTCGATAGCATTTGCCTCCTTGCCGCTTAAAGTTATTGTGCTCGTGAAGGGGTTAGGGAAAACACTGAAGAGGTCTTGTGGGGTGAAATTCACTAATTTAATCCAGGAGTAACTACGGGTACCATCATAATCCGTTTGCTTTATACGATAATAATTACGGCCCACCATCGGGGCTGTATCCCAGTATTCGTATGTAATAGGCGTGGTACTATTGCCAGCCCCGGGTAGCTGGCCCAAAGGGTACCATTCCCCGTAACCATCTGACCTCTCGATGGTGAAATAATCATTATTTTGTTCCGATGCAGTAACCCAGGATAAGTAGGTTTTGCCATTTACAGCCCTGGCATCAAAACTAAGCAGTACTATGGGCAGGGGGCTGTTGGTGTTGTCAACAGTGCCCAGGGTAAAATAATCGCCATCGGCAAACACTACATTTGAAAAGGTGATAAGCTGGTTGTCGATATTATAGGAGCCGGCTTGCGGGGGAACATCGTTATCGGCAAAAAGGGCATCGTTGCGGGTGATGAGCAAACGTAAATCAGATCCGAGGATAGTGCTGGGCAGACTGGAGACATCAAAAATAACCCGTACCGTGCCTACACTAACCGGGGTACCGGTGTTATCGTTTATGCTCAGGCGCCATACCCTTTCCAAACGTGCTTCAATAACGGCCCCGTCAACATCCGTGGTGTTTACATTTGACAGGCTGGTATTATCATGGCCCCACATTAAATATTCGTTATTGTCGAGGTTATCGGGTAAGTTTATGCGTACTATCCCGGTGCCCCGGGCATCTTTATGAAAACTGCCGTCAGCGGCCTGCCCTATACCGGCTACCTCAAAATCATAATTGCCATTGAGGGAATTGTCCATTTCATATACATCATTATTGGCAAGGGGTATATTGTATTTGGCGGCAAGGTAGTTGTTGATAAGGATACGCTGCGCGGTATTTACCGGCAAGTTAAATTGTACTATTTCACCATAATCGCCCCCAAGGTAAGTGCCATAATCAGCATTCAGGGCCCCCAGGGCAAGGTCGGCAGTGGAGTTCATAATGGATGCAGAGGTTTCGGCAGCTGTAACAACATTGCTTTCCCCATCATAAACATTCGCCCGCACCCCACTGGCCAGTGAGCCATCGTAAATCATATTGAGGAGGTAGTTATTGGCATTGGCGTAGGTGGCAGCCCCGGTGTTAAAGCGGTCGTTGGCAGTGACAATATCTGTGTACAGTGCATTGGAAGAGTAGAAAAACCAGGTGTACGCATAATTGGTATTTTCGCTGAAACTTATACGCTTGCCCAGTACTCCCCTTGGGTTGCCATCGAGGTTGGTCGGCCTGACAACGGCAAATAACGATAACCCTGCCGAATTGTCCAGGATATCCGCATCGGCCACCAGCAGTTGGTCATCATTACCATCAAAGCGCACAATCGGCATATTGTTCAGGGCGCTGGTGTTGTAAAAAAGCGGTTCCCTGCCCGAGGTAGCCTGGCTGGCATTATTGCCATTGCCGGAGGCATCGGGCCAGGCGCCTACGGCACTGCCATCCGCAGCGGTTATGTCGTCTGCTTTTAGCCAAAGGCCAATGTTTGTCCCACTACCAACCCCGCCAGGGCCTTCCCAATCAATAGTATATAAGCCCGGGTTGGTTGGCGCGGTAAACCCACCGCAGTTTACACTGCATGTAATTGTGAGCGAAGCGCAAATTTGGGCTTCTGTGGCCCCGTTCAGGTACTGGATGGTAGGGTTTAACGGGTTGCCTGCATCGGCCCCAATATTTAGCACCCCGGTGCCGCAGATAAGTGCATCGGTCCAGTCGAGGTACAGGTCATCATCGGTAGTACTGGTGTTATCCAGGGTGGTATAACTGTTGCCACTTAAAACCAAATCATCATCAGAGGAAAAGGTGGCTGTTGCGGTTATCTCCATATTGCCCAGGTTTACAATATCGGCCGTGCTGGTCATGGTGCCGTTTACGTAGGTATAACCCTCATACATGGAGCGGGTAGTGAGGGAAAGTGTGCCCCCGGCATCAATGATGATATCCCCGGTGTGGTAAAACATGCGTACCCCGGAGGAAGCAAAAGTACCCACATTCGCCCGGTTAAGCCCATCGGGTGATACCCCGCAGGATTTGTTGTCGTCTATGGCATCCACCAAAATGGTATGGCCGTTACGGATGACCACGTTGTCCGTACGCCTGGGATATTCCCCGGCCGGCAGGGCGCCACTACTGCCGTCAGAGGTTAGTGACCACGAGTTGTTGTCGTTCCAGTTGCCCGAGGCCAGGGAGTAGTAATACTGCACCGGATAGAACAAGGTGCCGGCTACATCGCACACATCGGCCGGGTAATCGGGATAATTCCCATCAACATCTTGTGGGCCTGGCCCGTCATCTGTGACCCAATTGGCAGCTGTGGCTATCAGGGCGGCACATTCGGCTACGGTGCCGTTGCAGTTATTGTTGTTGGTATAGACCATGATATCCTCATCACCGGTAATGGCCGTGGCATTTACCCCTGCTGTCAGGCCTGTGTTGGTCAGGGTGCCATTGCCGCCAAAGCCATCGTTGCTGATAGCTGAAAGAAATGTAGTTGGGGTAAACCTGTCCGGACCCAAATACATATATAATACTTCGTTCGAAGCCCTGAGGTCTATGCCGCCTTCCGCAATCCCCGCAGTAATACTGCCGATGTTTACAGTTAGCGTAGTGATTTCGGAAGAGTTGTTAATGATAACTACCGTACCGGCAGCGATTGCCCCCCCCGTATCATTGATCCAGCTCATTTCGCCCTCATTGAGATCATTAAAAGCCCCTCCGCTGCCAATTGGCTGGCCATTCCATTCATTGTCACTAAAGTGAATTTCCAGGCCATTGGGTAGATCAACTAAGGTTACAAATGAAAAACCATCATCACCATCGGTGTTCCAGCCAACAAACATCAGTTCCCCGGCCGATTGGGCAAGGGATGCAAACACGGTTAAATATACATACGTGAAAACAATAAGCGTTTTAGTTGCCGGTTGTGCGAAGGGGGATTTGTTTAGCATT